>CAMWJD010000137.1 GCA_947174515.1 uncultured Porphyromonadaceae bacterium | reverse complement strand
GCATCAAGCTGCACAGCCTGCTGCGTCTGCACGCCACCTTGCTGCTGCATGGCATTAAAGACACTCTGAGCCACATCACCCACGCCGCCGCCCGACATCAGGGTGATTACCGCCGCTATTATAACTCCGATGATTCCGCCGCCGATACCGACCGCTTTTCCCGACATACCGCGGCGGTACTGAATGTTGCCGCTTGTCCTTCTTCCGTCAAGTCTCATTTTCTATATTTTAATCGTTTATCTGTGGACAGATGCAAATTTACAATAATTTTTTCTATTTCACTAATTTTTTTATAAATTTGCACATCAATTTTATCATCCTACCATGTCACCAATGAAAAAATTTATACTCGCAATTGTTGCCGCTCCGGCTTTGTCAGCTTTTGCTTCATCCGCGACAGCGGACGCCGTAAGACCGGCTATCGCATATGATAATGATTTGGAAAGAAAAGTGAATCGTATCGTAGGCAAAATGACACTCGAAGACAAGATCGGACAGATGTGCGAGATCGAAATCGGGCAGCTCACCGACTACGATGCTTCAAAGAAGAAGGGGACGTTTATCCTTGACAATCATAAGATGCAAGAGGCTTTCCAAAATTATCGTGTCGGCTCGATACTAAACACTCCTCTCGGTGAAGCCCAGAGTGTAGGGACATGGCACTATGTGATCAGTTCCATACAGGATGCCTCGATGAAATATACCGGAATACCGGATATTTACGGCGTCGACCAAAATCATGGAACCACTTACACGACGGGAGGCACAATTTTTCCGCAAGAAATCAATATGGGCGCCTCTTTCAATCGCGATCTCGTGCGCGAAGGGGCCGCGATCTGCGCCTACGAATCCCGCGCAGCCTCAATACCCTGGGTCTACAATCCCGTCATGGACCTCGGGCGCAATCCCGTGTGGAGCCGCATGTGGGAGAGCTTCGGTGAAGATCCATATATCAACGGGGCTATGGCTGTGGAGATGGTGAAAGGATATCAGGGCGACGACCCCAACCATGTCGGACTCCGGAATGTGGCCGTTTGCCTCAAGCATTATATGGCTTACGGGAATCCCACATCAGGAAAAGACCGCACTCCGGCTTCGATCAGCCCTATCGACCTGCGCGAAAAATATTTCCAACCCTATAAAATGGCCATTCAGGCGGGAGCCCTTTCAGTAATGGTCAATTCCGGGATTGTCAACGGAGTTCCGGTCCACGCCAGCCATGAGCTGCTTACCGTGTGGCTGAAAGAGCAGCTGAACTGGGACGGAATGATCGTAACAGACTGGGCCGACATCCACAATCTCTGGAAACGCGATAAGGTGGCCGCCGACTATAAGGAGGCCATAATGCTCGCAATCAATGCCGGCATCGACATGTCGATGACCCCATATGATATGGAATTCTGCACGCTACTGAAGGAACTCGTGGAGGAAGGGAAGGTAGCTCAAGCCCGTATAGATGACGCCGCAAAGCGTATCATCCGGCTGAAACTCCGCCTCGGCCTCTTCGACAATCCGGTTATGAATCCTGCGGAATATCCCGAATTCGGAAGCGAACAGCATGCCCTGAAGGCCCTTGACCTTGCTGCCGAAAGTGAAATTCTCCTCAAAAATGAAGGAAATATACTCCCGATCGCCCCGGGCAAGAAGATCCTCGTCACAGGACCAAACGCGGACTCCATGCGCCCGCTCAACGGCGGATGGACCTACACATGGCAAGGCAGCGACAATCCGAAATTCCATGAGGGCTACAACACGATTTATGAGGCTCTCAGCCTCGTCTACGGCGAAACAAACGTAAGGCTTGAAAAGGGCATGGACTATTCACCCAAGAAGTGGGAGGCGGAAGAGAATGTCAGGATTCAGGATGCCGTGGACGCGGCGCGCTACGCCGACATCATCGTGGCTTGCGTCGGAGAGAACTCTTATTGCGAAACACCGGGCAATACCAACGATCTTCACCTGTCGGCAAATCAGATTGCGCTTGTGAAGGCTCTTGTAGCTACCGGCAAACCTATCGTGCTCGTGCTTAACGAAGGACGGCCGCGACTCATACGCGAGATCGAACCTCTCGCAAATGCCGTGATCGACATAATGCTTCCGGGCAACTACGGAGGCGATGCCCTTGCCGAACTGATGTCGGGAAAACGTAATTTCAGCGGTAAGCTTCCGTTCACTTATCCCAAATGGATCAATGCCATCGCCACTTATGACCATAAGCCCTGCGAAATAGTAAAGACAATGGAGGGCGCCTACAACTACAATGCAGATATCGATGTGCAGTGGCCTTTCGGATTCGGCATGAGCTACTCGACATTTGAATATTCCGATATCCGGATCGACAAGACTGAGTTCACTTCTGCCGATGACATTACGGTCTCGGTCAATGTCAGAAACACGGGAAATATGGAAGGGAAGGAAGCCGTGATCTTCTACAGTAGCGACCTTGTGGCGTCTGTCACTCCCGATGTGCTGAAAGTACGCGGCTTCGACAAGATAAATCTCAAGCCGGGAGAAAGCAAAAAAGTGGAATTCAGAATCCCGGCCTCCGACCTCGCTTTTGTAGGCCGCGACGGAAAGTGGACTATAGAGAAGGGGGATTTTGAATTCACTATCGGCAATCAGAAAGTGAAAGCTACATGCTCCGACACCAAAACATGGGATTCTCCCAATATACCGTAAATTAAATATGTCAAATTCTCTTAATGCGGGCACCATATGTGTCCAGGGAGGCTGGAAGCCGGAAAACGGCCAGCCTCGTGTGCTGCCGATAATACAGAGCACTACTTTCAAATACTCTACCTCCGAACAGATGGCGCGCCTCTTCGATCTCGAGGAGAACGGCTATTTCTATACCCGTCTCGCCAATCCCACCAACGATGCTGTGGCTGCAAAGATTGCCGAACTCGAAGGGGGTGTGGCCGCGATACTGACTTCTTCGGGACAGGCTGCGAATTTCTATGCCGTTTTCAATCTCTGCTCGTCGGGCGACCATTTCGTATGCTCTTCAGCCATATATGGCGGCACTTTCAATCTCTTCGCCGTGACCATGAAGAAAATGGGGATCGACTGCACATTCATCAGCCCCGATGCCTCGGAAGAAGAGATAGCCGCGGCTTTCCGCCCGAACACAAAGCTGATTTTCGGCGAGACCATATCCAACCCCAGCAACGACGTCCTCGACATTGAGAAATTCGCAAAGGTAGCCCATGAGAATGGAGTCCCCCTCATCGTCGACAACACTTTCGCAACCCCCATCAACTGCCGCCCCTTCGAATGGGGAGCCGACATCGTCACCCACTCCACCACCAAGTATATGGACGGACACGCCACAAGCGTAGGCGGCGTGATCGTAGACAGCGGCAACTTCGACTGGGAGGCTCACGCCGACAAATTCCCCGGACTCACCACCCCCGACGAGTCATACCATGGCCTGACATACACCAAGGCTTTCGGCAAGGCTGCATTCATAACAAAAGCGACCGCACAGCTAATGCGCGACCTCGGCTCAATCCCCTCCCCACACAACTCATTCCTCCTCAACCTCGGACTCGAGACCCTACATCTCCGTATGCCGCGCCACTGCGAGAATGCACTGAAAGTGGCTCAGTGGCTTGAGAAGCATCCGAAAGTAGGGTGGGTAAACTATGCCGGTCTGGAAGGTAATAAGTATTATGAATTAGCCAAAAAGCAGATGCCCAACGGCACCTGCGGCGTAATATCTTTCGGCTTGAAAGGTACCCGCGAGGACGCCATAGAAATGATGGATAAATTCAAGTTCATCGCTATCGTCACCCACGTGGCAGATGCACGCACCTGCGTACTCCATCCTGCGAGCCACACCCACCGCCAGCTTACCGACGAACAGCTCCGCGAAGCCGGCGTACCCGCCGACCTCGTCCGCCTTTCCGTCGGCATCGAAGACGTCGAAGACATCATCGCCGACCTTGACCAAGCACTGGCCGACTGACAGACCGGCCCGGAATACTCTCAAATTTTTATGAGCGGGACTTTTAGACCTTTACATGTTTTAACAAAAATAAATGTGAGATTCCAATAAAATTCATTATCTTTGTAAAAATTTAGCCTTAGCGCTGTTTTATGCGCTAAGGCTTTATCTGAAATAGCGAAAGTTTGTCCATAAACAATACCGGCATGAAAAAATTTACTTTAAGCCTTCTGGCAACCACATTCTGTTTAGGAGCTATGGCCGATGACGAGAATGTGACGGTCAGCCTGAATTCAAGCCGCAGGTGCACGATGTCAAACGGATTGATCACACTGACAATCGAAAGCAACGGCATGGCTCAGTCTTTGAAACATCCATCTAACGGAGTCGCAAATATCCTTGCCAGCAACGGCATCTATTTCGACTATACAAGCGACAAGAACAGAGCGCTGTCAGCTGTCAGCGCAAGAATAGTAAGGAGTGACGATGATTATGCTGAAGTAGTCTACACTTCCGCCGCCAACGACGCCCTTCCCACCTACGAACATGGCTATATCTTGAGAAAGGGGGAGAGCGGTGTCTACACTTACGTGATCGTGCACGGCAACTCCAAAAGCGCCGACACAGCCAACGGAGGCGTGGGACCCGTAAAGGAGACCCGCGTATGCACTCGCCTTGCCCCGACATTTCTCAACGGGTATGTCGACGATCAGATGCAGGGGAAAATACCTTCCAACTCGGAAATGTCTACTGCCGAGTCCAAGCAGGTGCAGGATGCCACTTACTATCTCTCTGACGGAAGCATCTATACTAAGTATAATTGGGCACAATTCGTCGACAACGACAGTTTCCATGGCCTGATGAACAACAAAGTGGGCGTCTGGAATATACCGGTAAGCTACGAATGGCTTAACGGCGGCCCTATGCGACAGGAACTTACCGTGCATGCCACCAGCAAATCGCCTATCACGATACAGATGCTGCAAGGCGAGCATTTAGGGGCTTCGTCCCAGACCTACAGCGATGACGACCATCAGATTTTCGGCCCGTTCATGATTTATATCAACGACAATCCCACACAAGAAGAAAGGATCGCCGATGCAAGAGCCAAAGCCGCCCAATTGAAAGCCGAGTGGCCTTTCACTTGGTTTGAGAATGAATATTATCCTCTTGACCGGTCTACCGTGACGGGCAAGATAAACATCACCACCGGACAGCCGGCCGGAAATGTGAAAGTGGTGCTGGCCGCTCCCGGCGGAAACCTGCTCGCACAAGGGGGAAAATACATTTTCTGGACCCTTACTGACGAGGATGGATCTTTTTCTATCCCTGCCGTGAGAAAAGGATCTTACTCCCTCTATGCTTACGCCACTTCGGGAACAATTACCGATGAACTCTGCGTAGACAATATCGAGGTGTCGGAAGAAAACACCAATCTTGGCGATATCGTGTGGACACCCATGACGCTTGAACATCTGCTATGGAATATCGGAGAAAACAACCGCAAGGCCGACGGCTTTAACTGCAGCGATCGTCCGCGCGCATATGAAGCCTGGCAATGGCAGCCTGCTTCCCTTGAATACGTGGTGGGCGAAAGCGATCCGGCTACGGATTGGTATAACGCCCAGACAAAAAACGGCACCTGGACGGTCAAGTTTAATCTTGACAAGGCATATGAGGGCGACGCGTTGCTGACCGCCTCGATAGCCGGCGTTTCCAACTCCCCCACCATATCAGTGTCGGTGAACGGCAATAAAAAAGACTCCTGGAGTCTGAAAGATGACGGCTCGATCCGCAGAAGTGCGACTTTGGCAGGACGACACCTGGTGAAATCGTTCTCTTTCCCGGCATCGGACCTTAAAGTTGGAGAAAATAAAATCACATTTACAGCTTCAAATTGCAAAGATAAGAGCGGTGTGCTCTATGACTGCATCAAACTTGAAGCCGGAGCGAAAGTGACGTCGGCAGGCGCCGACATGATTTATGATTCATGCTCCGCTTCAGGCTATGCTGTGTATACCCTGACAGGGGTATTTGTCGGGATTTTTGATTCTTATCCCACAGGTCTCCCCCACGGTATCTACATTCTGAAGCAAGGATCGGAAGTGAGAAAAGTGAGATTCTGATACTACCACGACCAACATACGCCAGGCTGCCTGACATTGGAATTGTCAGGCAGCCTGGCGTATATATCGCACCCTGAGTCGGGGAGGGATCAAAAAAAGCCTTCTGACAGACAAGTCCAGCGCGTGATTCCCGATAAAAAAAAGCCTCCCGCATCGCAGGAAGCTTGTACCCTGAGCCGGGGTCGAACCGGCACGGATTGCTCCACTGGTGTTTGAGACCAGCGCGTCTACCGATTCCGCCATCAGGGCTTCATCACCCTGAGCAAACTAATATTCGCCAGCAGGGCTTTTGACAATGCAAAGTTAATCGGAATTTTTCATTATTCCAAATTTTTCAGCATTTTAGTTTG
>CAMWJD010000136.1 GCA_947174515.1 uncultured Porphyromonadaceae bacterium | reverse complement strand
GGTTTTTGAAGGGGGCGGAGAAACCGATGAGGCTTGAATAAGCGCCGTTTCCGTCCACGAAGATATCGTAGTGGCGGTTGTAGAAGTAATCGGCAGTAAGATTGATGCATCCGAGGAAGCTCGCGTCGACGCCCACATCATATTTGGCCACTTTCTCGTGGGTCGGATTCAGTGTAGGTGTCTGCAAGAGAGTAGTTTCTCCCCATGTGGCTCCGCCATCATATTTTTCCGACCATGGATAAGAAACGCCACTCACCTGATAAGCCTGCTGATAGTAGTTCCAGACATTGTCGCCGGGGAGGCGGTCAAGATTCTGGATACCCCACGATCCGCGCACCTTAAGGAAGTCGACGGCCGGATTCTCGTTGTTGAGGATCACGGCGCCGAGCGACACCGTGGGCGAGAAGCTCCATTTTGTGCCGGGAGCGAGTCGGGAAGATCCCATTTCAGCCAATACCACACCGAGAGAATAGCGGTTGGCAAACGTATATTGCCCCCAAAGCGAGATATTGTGGCGGTAGATGCTGGTGTTGTTGCCCATCGGCGATTCGAAATCGTAGTAATATTTGAGCTGGCCCATCACACGGTGTTTTTCGCCGAATGTCCTGTCATAGTTGACCCCGGCCCACGCGTTGAGACGGCGCTGGAATGATTTCATCGAGGCGCCTGTGCCCATTTCGGTCGCTTGATCGGCAACCTCCCAATATGAATATTGCGGAACTCCATTTTCCCAGCCGGTCACGTTGTTCATGCCGTAGTTATACTTCCTGGAGTGATCTTCCACTATGTTGGAAAGAATGTCATAGCTTGCTCCGACATTGAATTTCAGGCCCGGAGTCACCATGCAAAGGTCTTGCACCACTTCCGCATTGAAGAAGAGCGAACGGTCGAATATCTTGGAGTAAGCGGCGCCGACTGACTGTGCATACGGGTTGTTGTCGCCCGACCATGTGGAATTGCCGCCCCACACGCCATTGTCATTCCTGATCGGGAATGCCACTGCCGGAGTGCTGTAGATCATGCTCCAGATGTTTGACTGATTGCCCGGACACTGCATCTCTCCGAGAGAAGTGAAGATATTCGTCTTCAGCTGTGTGTATTTGAAAAGATCCACGTCAAGATTGATGCGGACATTTCCTCTCACATATTTATCCTGTGTGGAATATCCGTCGTTTTTATGAGCATCCTTGATAAATCCGTCGCTATATAGAAAATTCACCATCGAGAAATAGCGGAATCTTTCGCCGCCGCCCGAAAACTCTACTGAGGCGCGGTCGCCGTTGGCGTTGTTGCGGAAAGTCTCGCTCACCCAATCCACATTAGGATAAAGAGTAGGATATTGACCATTTGCGAATGCAATAATATCCTCCCGGCTGTATTTGGCAAATATACCTTGACCTTCATTGAAGAGAGCCTCATTCATTGCAATAGCATAGGTCGGAGCGTCGACAAACTTAGGTTTGTTAGTCATGTGAGAGAACACGTGCTCATAGTTCACGCGGATTGTGCGTGAATTGTATTCGCCGCGTTTCGTGATGACATTGATGATGCCGTCGGCACCCTTGTAGCCGTAGAGTGCTGTCGCCGCAGCATCTTTCATGATCTGCACTTCGAGCACTTCTTCAGGATCTACGAGTGCTATATCGCGTTCGATGCCGTCGACTAAGATCAGCGGAGAACTTCCGGAAAGGCTCTGAAGTCCGCGCACGTAGAAAGTCGGATTCTGAGCGTAGTATGTTCCGGTGCCGGCTATTGTGATAAGGCCTTTGCCATGTCCGATAAGCGAATTGCCTACGTTTTTCGCGCTGCGCCTGTTGAGTGCATCATTCTTGATCACACTTACGGAAGCGGTGGAATTCTCGCGTGTCACACCGAGGTCCACACCGATGTTGTATTCCTGATCAAGCCATGTATTCACCACACTGTCCGTAGCCTCCTGAGCAAATGCTGACAGAGAGAATCCGGCGGCGAGCGACATTAGAAATATATTTCTTGATTTCATTTTTGTCTCTTTATGTCTCGTTTGAGATGATGTTGTTTGAAAACTTTCGTATAGAGTGGATTACCATCCCGGATTTTGGATCAGGCCATAGCCCTTATTCAGTTCATCCTGCGGGAACGGCATCATGAACCACTTCAAAACCTCCGGATTGTTCTGATCGTCGGCATAATCCCAGAGAATGCGCTTGCCTTGCATGAGTTCGAAGAATTCATATTCGAATCTTGCCGGCTCTCCAAGGCCAGCATCCTGGTCGTCTCCAAACCAGGGAGCGTTGCGGCGCACCCATTGATTTTTCGCGTTCTTGATCATGCGGTAGGTGGCCATGCCATGTAGTTTCTTGGTCATCCAATCGGTGCGTTTGCGGCGTATCATGTCGATATATCGGGCATTTGTGAGGCCAAGCTCGCAAGCGCGTTCGCGGAGGATTTCCTCGATGAGGTTATCCTTGTTGGATGTCAGGTTCAGATCCTTGTTGTAGGATGAATTGATGCTCTTCATGCCCACACGCGCGCGGACCTTATCCACCTGCTCGATGGCGCCCGTAAGGTTTCCGGTCTCTGCCAGACATTCGGCATACATGAGGATCATGTCGGGAATAGTGAGCACGTTCCAGTGCATATTGGGATCGCGGTGCCATTCCACCTGATTGAGCACGTATTTGTAGGCTGCGAATCCGGTAGGACAATATGAAGTGAGCGATTCCACCAAGGTGTTGTCTGTCGGATGCTTCACACACTGTCCCGCATTCTGTCCGCCTACCCAAAGCTCCATCACGTTGCCGGCGGCAACCTGGTCTGACGATTGCAGGGCCAGATTCTGATTGGTGCCGGACACTGTCGCGTTCTCATACAGACGTGGGTCGCGGGAATATTTCTTATCCATTTTTCCGCCGCGAAGCTCCGAATATTCCCAGAACAGCTTGTCGTATGAGCCGGAAAGACATGTGTAGACATCCCATGAGGAGCCATCTTTTTGAGCTGTATAAGTCTCTTTATACTTCATGTCTTTTTCGCGGTCAAACGGTTTTCCGTCTTTCCACGGGAACATCTCTATGTATTCGAGAGTGGGGTGGTTGTTGGAGCGGTTGACCGACCATGTGTTCCAGTTGAGCCAGCTGTAAGCGCCTTGTGTGCCGTATATGCCTGCCACCTTGGTCCAATGGATATTTTCGGGGCTGTCATCAAACATATATCCCCGGCGATATGCGAGGCGGTATCCGCCGATCGTCTTTTTGGTAGCCTCATACAGGTGGTAGTATTCACCGTTGTTCCGGTTTTCCTGCCAGAAGTCTTCGAAAGCCTGAAGGGCACGTTGCCAGCGGCTCTGGTCGAAGCTTCCATATCCTACCAGATTGTTGGCTTCAGCCTCAGTCCGGCCACCGTAATATGGAGCCCCGTTGTAGAGCGGGGAAGCGGCGAGCCAGAGCACCTGAGCTTTCAGCGCCATCACCCCGGCCTTTGTCCAGCGGCCCGTCTGGCGTGAGCTTGATTCGTCGTCATCTCCGTTATATGCCCAGTAAAGGTCGTCTTTAGCTTCGTCACACCATTTTACGATTGCGTTGACGGTCTGTTCGAAAGTGCAGCGTTGTCCTGCCATGCGTTCGCCATATTCGTCGCTGATTATCTCATTGGCATTGCTGATGGTCTTCTCTATGATGGGAAGGCCGCCGTAGTGAGGCAGAAGCACCGAATAGGCAAATGCCTGAAGAGCCTTGGCCTGCGCTATGATGTAGCGTTTTTCGTGGTCGCTTAATCCTTCGCAACGGTCGATGTTCTCCTTTATCACTGACACGAGGTGTACGGTTTCCCATACATAATCGTTGGAATAGGAGATCAGCGGATCTTCTCTTGATGAGAATGTCGCGGTATAATATGAAGACCACACCTTGCAGCTCGACCAGTGCATCTGATAGAGGTCGGTCAAAGCGTCGAGTTTTCCATTGTAGGGGCTTGCCGCCTGGTTCTTGCCTGAATTATTGTAAGGAAGACCATAATATTGCTTATTGTAGATGCCGGTCAGCAATTGATTTACATAATCCGGGTTGGCGAAGATACTGTCGAGATTTGTAGTGCCGCCCGGTGCCTTGTCGAGAAACGCGTTGCCAAACTGCACCTCGTCGGTGCAGCCGGTAGCGGCCATTCCTGCAAGCATCAATGCGAATATGCTGTGAAATACTTTTTTCATGATTACTAAAATTTACTTAGTTGCATTAGAATCCAACCTTCAGACCAATTGTATAAGTTCTTGTAAGAGGGTAGTCCGGGTTGCTGCTTGCGCGGTTTTCCGGGTCGCCCCATTTGTATTTGGATACTGTAAAGAGGTTGTAGGCGCTGAATGAAAGCTGAAGGTTTTTCAGCCCGATTTTCTTCTGCCAGGGCATATTGAAGTCGTAAGCCAGCTGCAAAGACTTGCATCGCATGTAGCTTGCGTCCTTCTCCCAGAGTGTGGATCCGGCATATGTGTGCTTCACATATGCGAGTGTCGGGCGAGGATATTCAGCATTCGGATTGTCTACGGTCCAGCTGTCGATAAGGTGAGTCTTGAGCAGACCTCCCTGTCCGTCGCCGGCTGCATTATAGAATGGCTGCTGGAAAGCGCCGCTGATGCTGCGTGTCACGTCCCATGCGCCTGTGAACTGAGCCGCTAAGCTGAGTCCTTTCCAAGCGAAACCGAAGTTAAGGCCGGCTATGAAGCGGGGGTCGTCGGTTTTGCCGAAGTCACGGCTGTAGTCGTTGCCGTCGATTTTGCCGTCGCCGTTCAGATCGACATAGATAGGATCGCCGGGATTCAGCTTGGAATTCGGTTTCAGCTGTGCGGGGAGCGCGTCAGCGTCAGGATAAGCTGCGAGATAATCTCTTTCCGTGTTTTCATTATAATATCCGAAGAAGAGCAACTGTGAGCGGGCGCCGATGCGGTGTCCGGCGGTCTCCTGATAAGCGTAGGACTGAGGTGCCTGACCGTCCTTTATTATCTTATTGTCATTGTAGGAGAGGTTGAAGCGGGCCCAGTAGCTGAAGTCTTTGCCGACGAAATCATTCCAGCCCACTGAGAGTTCCCAGCCCCAGCTGTCTACGATACCGTAGTTGGTCATCGCGGGAGTATATCCGAGGATGGTGGATGCGGCATAGTTCTGCAGAAGGATATCGGTACGATGCTCCTTGTAATAGTCGAAGCTTGTCTTCAGGCGGTCGTTGAAGAACTGTATTTCCACACCGTAGTTCTGCTTCACGGCCTTTTCCCAGGTCACGTCGGGGTTGTTTTTCTGCATCTCCCAGGCTCCCGGAAGAGTGCCGTACACGCCGTTGCCGGTACCGAAGTTATAGCCGTAAGGATTTTCGCTGGCCGGGCGTTCGAGAAGCGCGCCGCCGTTTACTCCGAACGGGTCGTTAAGATACATGAATCGGCTGCCGCCCACCTTGTCGTTACCTACCTTACCGAGAGTTACGCGCAACTTCAGGAAAGAAAGCCAGGGCTGCAGACCCTCCATGAATTTTTCGTTTGAAACCACCCAACCGATAGATCCTGCGGGGAAAGCGCCGAAACGCTTGCCGGGAGCGAAGTTTTCCGAGCCGTTGTAGCCGAAGTTCACTTCAGCGAGGTAACGGTTGTCATAGTCATAAGTCACACGGCCTACGAAACCTACATAGCCGCGCGCGATGTCGGAGTAGGTGCTCGGATAGTAGTTCTTGCTCTGGTTGTAAAGCACGAGGGCTGTCAGGTTGTGGTCGCCGAATCCGCGGTTCCAGTTAAGGCCGGCTTCCATATACCAGTTACGCCACTTGCCGGTGGAGATGCTTCCGTAAGAAGCTCCCTCTTCGAAACTTGTCGTGATAAATTGCAATGTTCCGTCGGGCATCATGCGGGGAGTGACCGTAGCAGCTGAAGACGTAAGTGTCTTTTGCTGGTTGAAACCGCTGTTGTAAGATCCTTTTATTCTGAGTGAAAGGTTTTTGGTGATCACATCAAGTTTCTGATCCAGGATAAGGTCGGTGGTGATGGTATTCGCGGTGTTGTGGTAAGCGCCCGGCTGGTAAGTGACGTAAGTCATAGGGCTTGAACCGACAAAGGGGAGAGTCACTGAGTGAGGATTCCCTTCTTCGTCATATTCGATATTATAATCGGCATCGACGTTTGTGCCGATATATCGTCCTTGCTCATCGAAACCGGCGCTTGAGAACGGAGTTGCGGCATAAACCGCTTTCACCATGCCGGATGCTCCCTGACCTGTGCGGGGTTTTGCCGAGTTATCGATCTTTCCTGACACGTTGACTGTTACTGTCGTAGTGGGAGTCACGTTGATGTCAAGGTTGGAGCGGTAGTTGAATCGGTTGTAGCGGTAGTCGAATGCGTAGTCATCCCGTCCATACTGGTCGAAGATACCGTCCTGGCTGAAGAAACCGGCTGACACGAAGTATTTCACTCTCTTGTTGCCGCCTGAGATGT
>CAMWJD010000135.1 GCA_947174515.1 uncultured Porphyromonadaceae bacterium | reverse complement strand
AACGATAATGTAATTCAAGCAGCTTGAAAAGATCTTGACATGATAACTGCGGCAATTTTGGCCAACCTGCCGCAAAATTATCTCGCATTTATCATATCATTAATTTTTGCGAGCTACTTAATAACACTTGATTATTCTCATTATGAGAAAGCTTTTTTATTCATTGATTGCTATTTCATCGTCTCTATCCGTGTTTTCCGCAGGAATAGCGACGGAACGCCTGTATCTGTCAGGCACAGGCGCAGGAGACACCCGTGAGTGGGACTTCTACTGCTCCAAAGGAATGAATTCAGGTAAGTGGTCGAAGATAGAAGTTCCATCGCAATGGGAGCAACAGGGATTCGGAGGTTACACCTACGGCAGATTCTACCTTGACAAGAACGCAAAGCCAAGCGATGAGACCGGAATATACCGCCATTCTTTCGCAGTCCCTGATGAATGGAAGGGAAAGACCGTGAAAATCGTATTTGAGGGAGTCATGACAGATACCGATGTCAAGATAAATGGAAAATCCGCAGGAAACATTCATCAAGGAGGGTTTACGGAGTTTTCATATGATATTTCAAAAGTGCTTAAATATGGAGATAACGATAATCTTCTTGAAGTCACGGTCAGCAAAGAATCGTCAAATGCCTCAGTAAATGCAGCCGAGCGCAGGGCTGACTGGTGGCTATTCGGAGGAATCTACCGTCCGGTATATCTTGAAGTGATGCCAAAAACTCATATCCAAAGAATAGCTGTTGACGCAAGTGCAGATGGAAGTCTTGCTACAACTATCCACACGTCAGGCTCTAAAAAGGGAACTGCTGTTGATGTGGAAGTCAAGTCACTTAAAAATGGAGAATCATTAGGGACACGGCAAGTGGCGTTGACGGGCGACAGCACGACATTTACAACCGAATGGCAAGGGATAATACCCTGGAACTGCGAGAATCCGACACTTTATGAGGTCTGCTTTACGCTTATAGGAGCTGACGGAAAACCGATTCATTCGATAACGGAGAAAATCGGTTTTCGCGATATAGAGTTCAGGGAAAAAGACGGTCTCTATCTTAACGGGACAAAACTGCTCATTAAGGGTGTAAACAGACATAGTTTCCATCCGGAGACGGGTCGGACTTTAAATAAAGAACAGAGTATCGCCGATGCCATGCTTATCAAGGAAATGAACATGAATGCAGTGCGTTCGCACTATCCGCCTGACCGTCATTTCCTTGATGTCTGCGACTCTATAGGCCTGTTATATCTCAACGAACTGCCCGGATGGCACGATGCTTACGACTCGGAAGCAGGGTTAAAGATTCTTCGGGAATTCATCGCACGCGATGTGAATCATCCAAGCGTCATATTATGGAGCAACGGCAACGAAGGAGGATGGAACAGTAACCTTGACGGCATGTTTGCCTTGCTTGACCCACAGAAAAGACATGTGGTGCATCCATGGGGCGATTACAATGGCATCGACACTCACCACTATCCTTCCTATCAGACAGGTCCCGGCAAATTGGGAAATGGCTGGAAAGTCTTTATGCCTACTGAATTCCTACATTCACGCTATGACAAGGGAGCCGGTGCAGGTCTTGAGGATTTCTGGGAGATGTACCGACACAACCCCATGTTTGCAGGCGGATTCATATGGGCTTTCTTAGATGAAGCTGTGGCCCGCACAGACATGGATGGATGGCTTGACAGCGATGGCTCCAACGGTTGCGACGGAATCGTAGGACCATATCGCGAGAAGGAAGGAAGTTTCTATACAATACGGGATGTCTGGGCTCCCATACAGTTTGCTCCTTTAAATATTACTCCATCGTTTGACGGCTCAATGCTCGTAACAAACGAATTCCTCTTTACCAACTTCAAGGACTGCAGCATGACATGGCATACCTATAAAGTGACATCTCCTGATAACGGCGCTACAAAGACGCTTCTTGCAGCCGGAGACGTCACGCTCCCTGATATAGAACCATGCGAGACGGGGCGAGCACGATTTACATTACCGGATAATTTCTTTGAGGCAGACTTGTTTGAGGTAGAAATGTTTGATCCTCACGGACGTTCAGTTATCACCCGCACGTGGCCTGTTAAGTTTGCTTCAGACTATCTGTCGGCCTACGACAACAATAGTTATTCAACATCAGGCAATACGGAATTCAATGAATCAAATGATGCAGTAAAACTAATTTCACCTGATGTCACAGTATGTTTTGACAAGTCTTCCGGAATGATCACAGATATAGAATCAGCAGGAAAGAAGATACCATTTGGTGGCGGTCCGGTTGCCGTAGGGATGCGTGCCAAAGTAAAGGATTCTTCTGTGCGCCGAGTGGGAAACGATGTCGTTTTTGCCGTAAAATATGATGGTGGAATCGACAGTATAGTATGGACAATGAATGGGAAGGGAGTATTGAAAATGGACGCTGTGATGCTTGACCGCGCCGGAGGGAAGATTGAGGGGAAACCTGTATTTGAGGATAAAATAACCGATATAGGACTGACTTTCTCTTATCCTGAAGAAGAAGTAACGGGTATGACATGGCTGGGAGCAGGCCCGTACCGAATATGGAAAAACCGTCAGCGGGGAGCTAATTTCGGTCTTTGGCACAAAGACTATAATAACACCATCACAGGAAATTCATTCGAGAATCTTATATATCCGGAATTCAAGGGATATCATGGTTCGCTGTATTGGGCTATTATTGAAGGCGACAATTGCAATGTCACGGTATCGTCAGCCACAGACGGAGTCTATTTGCGTGTCTTCACCCCTCAGGAACCTAAAGGAATAAAGGGAGAAGACAGAATGCAGCCATTTCCGGAAGGAGACATTTCATTCCTTTTAGACATCAATGCCATGCGATCATTCAAACCGATTTCGGAACATGGCCCCCGTTCCCAACCTACCAAAATACGTATCAAACCAGGCGACGAAGGAATCCGTCTGTCACTCGTTTTCGCCTTCTGAAAGATAAAGATAAGACAAGGGTATATAATCTGCAGGGAATGCCCATCGGCAGATTCTACAATATGGATGAGGCCATACAGGATTTGAAAAGCGGTATTTATATCATCGATGGCAAGAAAATCATATTGAATTAAACAGCTTGATATCATACCGGATCCACGTCGTAGTGGATCTGGGATGATTTGATCTGTGGGGTTGGGGCAAGACGTTCGTAGATTTGACGAAGAAGTGCCTTCACCTTCTTCATGGATGCTCCGGATTCCACTTTAAGCATTATCTGCTGAATATACCATGTATTGACACGCGACACAAAAGGACGCTCAGGACCCAACACTCTCGCGCCGAAAACTTTCCTCAATTCCATGGCAAGCATGACTGCCGCCGCATCGCAGACTGCAGCATCCTTGTTGCGTACATACACATTGATTATCTTGGTAAACGGCGGATACGCATATCTATGTCGCTCCTCAAGTTCTTCCTTGTAATATGACATATAGTCATGATTCCTGACGTGTTCAAGCACGCGCTCATCGGCTTTCGTGGTCTGGATAAGCACCTTTCCCGGTTCCTGCCGGCGCCCCGCCCTGCCTGCAACCTGCTCCAGCATATTGAAAGCTCTCTCGGAACTTCTGAAATCCGGAAAATTAAGCAGTGTATCGGCATTCAACACGCCTACGATCTTCACCTTGTCGAAATCCAGCCCTTTTGATACCATTTGCGTTCCTACGAGAATATCAGTTCGCTGAGCTGCAAATTCCTCGATAATTTCTTGATAAGAAAGTTTATTGCGGGTTGTGTCAAGATCCATACGGGAGATTTTCTTATCAGGAAATTCCATTTGCACTTCTTCAGCAATACGTTCAGTGCCATATCCATATTTATCGAGAGTATTCTCACCGCAGGCCGGACAAAGGTCGGGTAAAGTCTGAGTATAACCACAGTAATGGCAGCGGAGCAACTTGCTCCCTTTATGATATACAAGACTCACATCGCAGTTTCCGCATTTCGGGCTCCAACCGCATGTGCGGCACACTACGACCGGTGCAAAACCACGACGATTTTGAAACATAATAGCCTGCCATCCTGAATCGAGAGCATCGCGAGTAGCCTTTCGCATAGGTGTAGACAGGATTCCTTTGACACTCTTTTGCTTTCGCATCTGCCGCATATCGATAATCTCCACATCCGGAAGGCTTGCTCCTTCAAATCGCTCGAAAAGCGACACGAGGCCAAATTTGCCGTTTTCAGCTTTCCAATAAGTTTCAATTGATGGAGTTGCTGAACCAAACAATGTCTTTGCTCCATGCATTGAGGCAAGTACGGTGGCGGCATCACGCGCATTATATCGAGGAGCCGGATCAAACTGCTTATATGATGATTCATGCTCTTCATCCACTATCACGAGACCAAGTCTTGAAAAAGGCAAAAATACGGAACTTCTTACACCAAGCACAACCAGAGGCTCGTTGGATGTCAAAAGACGATTCCAGATATCCACTCGCTCACTATCTGAAAACTTAGAATGATAAATAAGCAGGCGATTGCCGAATATCTTCTTCAATCGGTCGGTAAGTTGAGTGGTAAGAGATATTTCAGGCACAAGATAGAGCACCTGATTTCCTTGATCAATAACTTCCTTGATGAGGTCACAATATATTTCTGTCTTTCCTGATCCGGTGACACCATGAAGCAAAGTGATCGCATGATCCCGGAAAGTTTCCCTTATCTCTTTTGCCACCTTTGCCTGAGTTGCAGAGAGGACAGGCATTTCACCTGCATCACCTACACTCAAGTCGAAACGATTTACCTTATCCTTGTAAATTTCAAAAATGCCTTTATCTGCCACCGCTTTCAAAACTGCCGGAGACACCTTGCTAACCTTTAGAAGAGTTTCACGATCCACATCATGAATATCTTCTCCTTTCACTATAAACTTGGAAAGATCAAGATAAGCCAGAAGAACCGCTTGTTGCTGACTGCTTCTCTTAGTCAAATCAAAAAGGCTTTGAAGACGCTCATCATCACTCCTTTCACATAGCAACCTCACTTTCGTTATCGTTTTAGGACGATATCTTTCGACAACTTTCTCATCAACTTTCACGACGCCGGCTGCCAATAAGGCGTTGACATGAGGAGCGACATTCTTTATGCCCAAAGTTTTCTCCAACCCTGCAAGCGAATCCTTACCGGAATGTTGAAGCGACGCCACAATCTCTGACTGACGTTCTGTCAGTCTGATCCCGTCGTCGGCATCAAAATCGGGGTTGAGAGTCACAATACTTTCACTCTCGATTTTAAGGCCTGCAGGCAAAGCCGCCTTCATAACCTCCCCGACAGAACAAAGATAGTAATCAGAGATCCAATCCCAGAATTTAAGCTGTGGATAACGAAGTGCCGGATGCGGGTCAATTACCGCCATAATTTCCTTTACTTCGTAATTGCAAGGTGGAGTCTGATCCATTCCGGCCACGATAGCCGTATAATATTTTTTTCTGCCGAATTGCACGAGGACACGCGAGCCGAGGCCCACCATTTCGCGGACATCTTCAGGCACGGAATAAGTAAAAGTGCCTTGAATCGGCAGAGGAAGTATGACTTGAATGAGCATCATAGCACAAAATTAACTAAAATAATTGAGAATTGAGAATTGGGAATTGAGAATTTGAATATTTTTTAGAGCCCATCTCTTAAAATTTGCTAATATCACAGAAAATGATTAAATTTGCAGTCCAAATGTCGGGCTAAGAGCCCATATCATAAAAGGCGGACGCACGATAAGTGCGTTTCTGCAAAGACGATAATACCAAATAACAAAACAATAGAACTATGAATCTTTTAGCAGGAAAGACAGCCATCGTGACCGGCGCAGCCCGCGGCATCGGCAAAGCCCTCGCCCTAAGGTTTGCAGCTGAAGGTGCAAACGTAGCTTTCACCGACCTTGTGATCGATGAAAACGGCAAACAGACAGAAGATGAACTACTTGCACTTGGCGTAAAAGCAAAAGGATATGCCTCAAATGCAGCAGACTTTGCTCAGACAGAAGAAGTAGTAAAAAAAATAAAGGAAGACTTCGGTTCAATCGACATATTAGTCAACAATGCCGGCATCACAAAAGACGGATTGATGATGCGCATGAGCGAAGCTCAGTGGGATGCTGTCATCGCAGTAAACCTTAAATCAGCATTCAACTTCATTCATGCCGTTCTGCCCATCATGATGCGTCAGCGCAACGGCTCGATCATCAATATGGCATCTGTGGTCGGCGTTCACGGCAATGCAGGCCAGGCTAATTATGCAGCATCAAAGGCTGGTCTTATCGCACTTGCAAAGAGCATCGCTCAGGAAGTAGGCAGCCGAGGCATCCGTGCCAACGCTATCGCACCCGGCTTTATCGAGACTGCCATGACAGCTGCACTTCCTGATGAAGTACGTGCCGACTGGTGCAAGAAAATACCTCTCCGTCGAGGCGGTCAGGTTGAAGACATCGCAAATGTAGCTCTCTTCCTGGCAAGCGACATGTCAAGCTATGTCACCGGTCAGGTGATCCAGGTAGACGGCGGCATGAATATGTAAT
>CAMWJD010000134.1 GCA_947174515.1 uncultured Porphyromonadaceae bacterium | reverse complement strand
AATTCAAGCAGCTTGAAAAGATCTTGACATGATAACTGCGGCTAATTTTGGCCATTTGGCATTGTCGCTCAGTCGCTTAGCTCGCTAAGCTCCTTCCCTCCGCAGCCAACCTGTCGCAAATTTATCTCGCATTTATCATATCATTAATTTTTGCGAGCTACTTAGATACCATTGTTTTTATTTTAAGCAGATGATTAAAAATTTTTGTTAGCTAATAATCACTTCCTGAGCATATTATATATCCTGTCAATAATCTCTGCATCGACATTTTCGTCAAATTTCCTCGCCCAAAAGTGGTCGACGTTTTTCAACAATTCAAAATCATTTGCTCTGAATGTCCATGGATGTCTGACACTCTCCCCACGAGACCAATCGATAAATCTCATATTGCTCAAATTCACCTCTTTCTGACTTTTTACAGTATGAGGATAAAATAATCTATCTGAGAATGTCGAATTACATACAAGTGTGGGTAGGAATATTTCATCACAGGTGCTTGTGTGTTTGAACACTTTTTCAAGCCACTCTTCCCGGCTTATGACATACCTGGCAAGATCATCAGTGATGCTGAACCATTGAGAACCCATTCTGAATTCAACACCCTTATTTATACGGTAACCAACCGCTATCTGCAGACCTTTTAAAATATGATTTATGATGCGGGTTCCGAATTTGCTCTCCCCTTCCGGGAATATGGTGAAATATCTGAATCTTGAAAGATTGCTCTTCTTGAATTCCCATAAGTTTATAAATTCCTTTCCCTGATGTTGATCAAAGAAACGGTGCATTTCTTCCTGACTTTTTATGGGAAGATCCATTCCTGACAGCAAATGGTAATAGCCATATCTCCCTTCCTCCACAGCTTTTTTCAGCAATGCTATCTCTGCTCTCATAATGCTGACACCACCCCAATTGACATTTAAACGTTGAGGAAGAATTATTAATTTGGAATGTCTGCAAGCATTTTGCAGAAGATCCGCATCAAAATCTTTTGCCTTACCGTCTACATGAACGAAAATGTCATTGCGAGGATGATCCAGCAATTCGATAAGTTTCCGAAGTTGTCTGAAATTCTTGTGAGCAAGAATGAGATATGCATGCTTATTCATCAAAAATATGTTATAATATATGATTATGAATTGATAACATATGCTCCGATGGAATTATCAGACAATTTATCAAAATCTTTTACTTTAAAAGTAGTTTTTTGGAAAAATGACCCCTCCGTAAGCTCTTTAAATCTTTCCGGGCTATAGATTTCCTTATAGTGAGAATGCCACATGGAATGTGTTTCGTCTTGATTTACATGGGGCATTTTTTCATGCAATAGCTTTGCAAGATTGTTGTTATCTATACAAAGTTTATATAATAATTGGTGAACAAAATAATCTATTTCTGAATTTTCATGCTTCCAATATGTAAAAATTGCATGACGCCAAATGCCGAGAAGTTGATTTCCCTTTCGAGCCCTGATAAAACAATTTTGCACGTAAGAATACCATCCGCCGACATGTTCGCCAGCTAAAAACATAAAGAAATCGCTATCCAAAATATATGAAGGAATACTTGAAGTCATATAATCTGTAGAATCAAGCCAAAAGCCTCCATGTTGATATAATAATTCAACCCTGCAAATATCACTGAAATGAGCCGGTTTTATCTTTCCTTTCCTCCATTTATCTACGATATAGTCCGGAAGAGAAATCCAATCGAAAATAGTTTTTTCATCTAATATGATCAATTCCTGTGTCAGATGACGACGCATGCTTCTGAAGCATGCCTTCACCAAAGCAGGGGCATTTTCCTCACCTTGAAACCAGATAGTAAAAACTTTTTCATCCTGCACCGAATTTTTAATACTTTCCGGTTGATAATCTTTAATAAAAGGTATATACCTTCTAAGATACCACAAAACAGATTTTCTTATAGCTTTATATCTTTTTTTCCGTCTTTCTTCCCTACTCTTCCATAAAGGGTTCAAAATATGCCCTACTAATATATAATATAGTTTAATTTCTCTTATTCCAAGATCCATATTAAAACGACTCTAATTTTATTTCGAAATATATATTACAATTACAGAATATTTTGGAAACGCACAGGAATTTCCACTACAATCTTATAGCCAAAAAGAGCGGGTTTGTTCCAGGCATAGAAAGGGCGTAGCCAAGTCTCAAGTTTCTTTGCGATTTTAGTCCATTTGTCAAAATCGCGCGCCTCGTTATTAGTGACAATACTGATTGTCTTTGTGCGCTTATTGAAATGCCGAGTCGACTTCCCTCCTATTCTATCCGGATTCATGAATCTCTCACGCATCCTCTTGATATCAATGCATCCGAAATGGAAAAGATACAGGTCAGGGCATATATGGAAGTTGTGTCCTTTCACTCTATGGAATCCTCTGCCCCATCTTACCGGTTTTGCTATGATCGACCCCTTTGTATATCTCGTGTCAAGATATGCATAACGCCTCTGTTCAAGAAAATTCTTATCGCTGTCAATCTCAGACTCTTTTTCAAGATGCTGCCCTATGTCGACGCCAAGTGGAGATATGGAATAATCAATATTTTGTTCGGAAAGGAATTCCGCTAATCCTTTATTGAGTTTTGGATCAACAATAATAAACTCATCACAATCCACTCCAATTACAAGATCATACCCTTTTTCTTGCAAAAGCTCCCGAGCCTTATCACTGAGAAGGTCAAGACGCATACGCTCCCCCTCCACGATCTTGTTGTCAAGACGCTTGTGGATATATGTATGGGTTCCATCACAGAAATCAGGTACTTTCTGATCTTCTCCGTCAAAGAGAATATAGAGGTTTTCACGTCCAAGTTCTTTTCCGTAGTAGTCAACCCACTTACGGAGAAAGAAGTCGTCGTCACGAACCATTGTGATGGCGGCGATCTTTTTCAATTCATACTTCATATAGCTCAATGCATGATTGGTTGAAGGGATTGGAAGTCTTATGTCAAACGTTATGGCAAGCGGCAAGAATAACTTCCGAGACAGTAGGATGACCGAAAATGATATTTTCTATTCCTTCGCATGTCATGCCGACATTCATAAGGTCGGCACACTGCTGAGCCAGATCAGCTGCCTCCACACCCATTATATGGGCACCGATCAATCTGCCATCATCTTTGCGGAATATGAGCTTACAAATACCGTCCGGTTCTCCCATTGCAAGGGATTTCCCATTGGCACGGAAGAAACTCTGACCTTTCAGAATCTCAATTCCTTGCGCTTTGCAAGCCTCTTCAGTGAGACCGGCCATTCCACACTCCGGCACGGTAAATACAGCACTTGGAACGATATTGAAATCAATCTTGTCCACCTTGCCGTCAATTGCATTGAGTGCATGAATACCTTGGAATGTGGCAACATGAGCAAGCATCATCCGGGCATTGACATCTCCAATGGCAAATATATGAGGCACATTCGTGCGCATCCAATCATCGACCACAATACCTTTGACGGAATATTCCACACCGGCTGCTTCAAGATTGAGGCCATCCACACGAGGAGCACGACCCACAGCCATCAGTAGATCGGAGCTGACCGCTGTTTCTTCTTTACCTTTGACATCGTAAGTGACAACGACTTCATAGTCCTCATTCTGTTCAATTTTCCTGGCAGAAGCCCCTGTCACAATCTTAATTCCTTTCTTTGAAAGGGTCTGTTTCAGACGCTTGGCAATATCCGAATCAAATGGAGGCAGAATCTGCTTCATATATTCAATCACAGTGACTTTCGAGCCGAACGATGCAAAGATATTGGCAAATTCCATACCTATCACACCTCCACCTATGATGGTGAGCGATTCAGGAATATATTCAATATCGAGCATCTGAGTGGAATCTTTCACACAGTCAAGATCGTGTCCTTCTATTTGAAGAGACTTTGAAGTAGAGCCGGTGGCAATGATAATATAGTCGGCTGAATACTCCTCACCGTCAGCTACCACTGTGTTAGAATCCTTAAAAGAAGCCTTTGAATTAACTACTCTGACCTTGGCTGATTTCAACATCGAGTCAATACCGGAGCGCAGGGCATCCACAACTTCTTTCTTCCGCCCGACTACCTTATTGTAGTCGAGCGTGAAAGTAAAGTCATCAACTCCAAATTTTTCCGCCTCCTTGAAGGAAGCTATCATCTCTGCATTACGGCATAGGCATTTGGTCGGGATACAGCCTTCATTCAGACAGGTGCCACCGAGACGGTCGCCATTGAAAAGAGTCACTTCATGTCCCCTTTTTGCTGCTTCAAGAGCTGTCTCGTATCCACCGGGGCCTGCGCCGATTATGATGATTTTCATATTAATTTAATTTTAGAAGCTAAAATTAACCAAAACTTTCGTCTGCAAAAGTTTATTTAAGAGCTTTGTAGTTGAGAATCGGGGTTTTGGCAGCTGTTGTCTCGTCAAGTTTACGCACAATGGTGGAGAGCGGGGCGTTTTTAACTTCATCCGGAGTTTCACGTGCTTCCTTCGCCACTTTATGCATCACATCAATAAACTCATCAAGAGTCTCAAGACTTTCTGTCTCAGTGGGCTCTATCATCATCGACTCATGGAAAAGCAATGGGAAATAGATTGTAGGAGCATGGAATCCATAGTCAAGAAGGCGCTTTGCCACATTGAGGGTAGTCACGCCAGTCGATTTGTCTTTAAGACCATCAAACACGAACTCATGCTTGCAAGCACCCTCAATCGGAAGGAGATAGTCATCTTTAAGGCTTTCCTTAATATAATTGGCATTTAGCGTAGCCATCGGACCAACTTCTTTAATTCCTTCCTTACCAAGACTCAATATGTAGGCATAAGCCTTCATCATCACTCCGAAGTTACCGAAAAACGAAGATACACTTCCAAGTGCCTCGTCGCCGGTCTCGACACGGAACTTTCCGTCAGCGTCCTTCTTAACATGCGGATTCGGAAGGAACTTCACAAGATGCTGCGCCACTCCAACCGGACCGCTACCGGGACCTCCTCCTCCATGAGGAGTCGAGAAAGTCTTGTGAAGATTGATATGCATGATGTCGAAACCCATGTCGCCCGGACGCACTTTGCCTAAAAGCGGGTTGAAGTTCGCTCCATCATAATATAGCAGACCGCCTGCATCATGCACAAGTTTGGCAATCTCCAGAATCTCAGTCTCAAACATACCGAGAGTGTTGGGATTGGTCATCATTATGCCGGCCACCTCATCGTTGAGCAGAGGTTTGAGGTCTTCGATATCGATCGAACCATTAGGCCGACTCTTGACTTCCACCACCTCGAGACCGGCTACCATTGCAGATGCCGGATTAGTACCGTGAGCTGAATCCGGCACGATTATCTTGGTACGCTTATGATCGCCACGTGCCTTGTGATAACTCCGCATCACCATCAATCCCGTAAGCTCTCCATGCGCTCCCGCATAGGGATTAAGTGTAAACTCAGCAAAACCGGCGAGCTTGGAAAGAAAATTCTGAAGATTCCAGTACAGCTCAAGTGCACCTTGTGCTGTCGCGGGATCCTGAAGAGGATGAAGAGAAGCAAACTGAGGCAACCCTGCCAATTCCTCGTTGATTTTTGGATTATACTTCATGGTGCAGCTTCCAAGCGGATAAAAGCCGGTGTCAACACCAAAGTTCTTATTGGAAAGATTAGTATAGTGACGCACCACATCGAGCTCGGAAACTTCCGGAAGATCAAGTGACGACTTGCGAAGAAGATCAGATGGAATTTCCTTTTCCCCATCGGTGTCAAATCCATTTTTGGGGAGTTCGTAACCGACGCGGCCCGGGCGTGAAAGTTCAAATATCAGTTTATCGTAGTATTTCATCTTCTTAAGCCTCCAGCATTAAAGTTACCAATTCATCGATTTCTTCCTTAGTCCTCTTCTCAGTCACAGCAAACTCTACAAGTCCGTTGCCGAGACTGAGGCCTCCCATATATCCCTTTGATGCAAGATACTCGTTTACTTTCTTCACATCAAGGTCTGTGCGCAGTGTAAATTCCTTAAGGAATGGTTTGTCGAATACCTTATGGAACTTACCTGTCGCGATCAGCTTATTATATAAGTAGTGAGCGCCATCGCAGCTAAGCTTATTTACTTCTTCGAGACCTTTCTTTCCCATCAAAGCGACGTAAACAGTAGCATAAAGAGCCATAAGGCTTTGGTTTGAGCAGATATTGGAAGTAGCTTTTTCTCGCCGTATATGCTGCTCGCGGGCTTGCAGTGTGAGCACAAAAGCTCGTTTGCCATCAGCATCCTTAGTGGCACCTACCACACGCCCCGGCATCTTGCGAAGCTGAGCCTTAGAGCAAGCCATAAATCCAAGATATGGGCCGCCAAACAGCATTGGCATCCCAAGAGTCTGACCATCTCCACAAGCTATGTCAGCACCCCATTCGGCAGGAGTGCGCAACACTGCAAGAGCAGACGGATCGCACGTCATAGTCAAGAGAGCCTTCACGGCATGCACTTTGTCGGCAAGACCTGAAAAATCTTCAATAATTCCATATCTGTTAGGACAAGGCACTATGACACCCGCAACATCTCCGGATCCTAATTCCTCATAAACGGCTTCGAGATCGGTCACTCCATCTTTCTCCGGGATTATCGTGAGA
>CAMWJD010000133.1 GCA_947174515.1 uncultured Porphyromonadaceae bacterium | reverse complement strand
GGCATGCCACGGTGTGAAATGCTTCCACAAAACCGATGTTTTCCGCTATCACTCCTCCGAGCAGTATTCCCAATCCCATTCCAAGATCCCAAGAAATAAGTATCGAGGAATTAGCTGTTCCTCTTTGATCATGGCGCGCTACCTTAATAAACATATTAAGGAATGCCGGATACATCTGCCCATTGCCAAGGCCTATCAGTAATGCAGATAGATAAAAACTCCAAGGTGTCACGACAAATGCAAACATCCCGTATCCAGCTAATGAAATCAATACTCCAATTAAAGCATTGCGTGTCAAAAGTCCTTTTCTAAGACTTTTTGCTCCGAATAATCTTGATATGAAAAGTCCCGCAGACAGAATCATGAAAAAAATGCCGGTTCCATCAGTAATATTCATTTCTTGCTTCCCATATAAGGCCACATAATTGCTCATCACACCCCAGCATGCACCGAAAAAACAGATATTCACAGCTAAAAGCCAAGCCCTTCCTAAGAAAAAATGGTCAAGACTCAACTTTGGTTTTCCTTCCACTCTCATTCTTTTTGGTATCTTTACAGATGAGCTGCAGAGGAATCCCAGGAAAGCCAAAGCAAGGGATAGCCAGAAAAGCAAAGTGAAGTTATCAGTGGCATGATAGATATAAATACCCGCACTTGGAGCAACCGCCATCGCGAGATTATTGCTTAGACCGTAATATCCGATACCTTCATTCCTGCGGCTTGAGGGCAACACATCAATTGCCACAGTGCTGTTGGCTACGGTCGTGGCGCCGAATGGGATGCCGTGCATGGTGCGCACAATAAAAAACATCAGAAGAGTGCTTGCCCCAAGATATCCGCTGAAACAAAGAAAGAAAAAGAAGAAGCAAAGCATCAAGACCTTCTTTCTGTCGAAAGAATCAACGATAAAACCACTGAAAGGCCGGACTATCAGGGTCGCTATGATATATCCCGAAAGTACGACGCCAATCAGATCCTTGTCAGCCTTAAATTCGGAATCCAGGTAAAGAGGAAGGAGAGGGGTAAGAAGATAAAAGGCGAAAAAGAGAAGGAAATTGCATAGCATCACCTTCATATATTCTCTATTCCAAAGTCGCTCTTTCTTTAATTCAGTAATTTTCATTGCATCATTCGCTTCTCATTGTAGACGATGGCGAGATATTGGAGATTATACGGCTCGGCAAAATCAGAGTCAAATACACCAGCACCACTACACCGACATTCAAAATTCCGAAAGCCACCCAGTTCAGTTCTACAGGCACAAAATCTATATAATAGCTTGAAGCATCAAGTTTGAAGAAATGAAAGTGGTCCTGAAACAGAAGAACACCTATAATAAGAAGATTGCCGATCAAGATACCCACGATTGCGACCCTCATTGCAAGATAAATAAAAACCTCTCTCACTTTACCGTTTGGGGCGCCAAGTGCTTTAATAAGACCTATGAATCGTTTCTTATCAAGAATAATGGTCAACATTCCGCTCACAAGAGTCACGCATCCAACTATAATCATGAGTGTGAGAACAACTATGACATTTGTATCAAGCATTGACAACCATTGGAAATAGTTGGCGCCTTGGACATGTGCATTTTCAAGATAATAGTTTTTATAGATCAGTCCTTCGGCAAGCGCCTTGTGGAATGTGTTCTGCAATTCCGCCGTTTCAGCATCAATATTTCTGAAATCCGTGGTCGTTATAAGGATGCTTGAGCCTTGATTTGCATTGAGTCCCGTAAAGGCTTCCGAAAGTGCCCGGCTTCCATAGACCATCAAGTCATCGTAAGCATCAAAGTGAGAATCATATATGCCTGCTATTTTCAGACGGCGAACCTTTACATCATCATTGATAAAATAACAGTCTACTTTGTCGTCTTGCTTGAGTCCCAACTGGTTTGCCGCCATACGGGACATCACGATATCCAGTCTTGTGCTGTCTTGAGAATAATCCGGGATGCTGCCTGAAATGAGATTTGAGTTAAGGAATTCGCGGGTCTGCCTGTCTGCAAGGGTTTTCAGGAATATCCCCTTGAAATCTTCAGGTGTCTTCAATATAGCCGGTATGGAGATCTGAAGTGAATAGTCCTTGATGTAGTCCTGAGAATCAAGAATCTTCTTTAAGGTAGGTGTTAGGGTTATGATATTGTCTCCTTCGTTTTCCGCACTTACAGATATGACAATATGAGATGTAAATCCAAGCACCTTGTCTGTTATTTCTCTTTTAAATCCTAACACAATTGCTATAGAGGCTATCATGACAGCGATGGAAAGGGCAATCGCGGCGGTGGCTACCTTGACACCCGGACTTGCCTTCCTGCCGCTGCTTCCAAGTGCGACCTTTCTACCGAGATAAAACGCGTAATTCATAAAAATTCCGAATTTGTGCTATTATGCGCATACGTATATTAGTATATATAAGTATAATTTTTGTCCCCATGCATATCCGTCAATTCAAACTGCAAAATTAATCATTATTTCAGAATATCCCATCTTCGCGGCAAAATTTCTTTAGGCACATTTTTAAGAGACGAGGCATCAGAACTCATATTGCGAAGTCAAATGTTAAAAAATGTAATAATTTAGTACCTTGTATTGCATAGTACTATATTATTTATTAATTTTGCGATGAAAAAAAAGAAAACATCGGTATAAATTAATGAGAGATGAATATTGACAATGCAAAATCACAAATGAGGAAAGGGATGCTTGAGTATTGTGTGATGCTTCTCCTGCGCAAAGAGGCATACTACACAAGCGATATCATCTCCCGGTTGAAGGAAGCCGAGTTGATAGTTGTGGAGGGGACGCTCTACCCGCTGTTGACAAGGCTGAAGAAAGATGGCTTCCTATGCTATGAGTGGAGGGAGTCAACTCAGGGACCCCCGCGAAAGTATTATGCACTGACTGACGAGGGAAAGGAGTTTCTGCAGCAGCTCGACGAGGTTTGGAATGGGATGGAAAGATCCGTAAGTGTGATCAGGGATCTCTAACCCGAAGATGATTTAGAAACTGATTAATTTTAAAATTGAATACGTAGTATGAAAAGGAATTTTACTGTGAATATGTTCGGTTCTCTTTATCCGATGGATGAGGATGCCTATGCTATGCTTAATGCATATATATCAAACATGAGGGATTATTTTTCCAACCAACCTGACGGCAAGGAGATAGCTGACGACATTGAAGGCAGGGTGGCGGAACTGATGTCTGAACTTCGTCAGAACGGCACTGAGGCAATCAGTATAGAGCATATACAAGACATTATCGAAAGGGTCGGGAATCCGGAGCAGTTCGTGGAGGATGATTCTGATCAGAGAAGTCAGGAAATTCCTCCGATTCCATTGTCATCACCTAAGAAGAAACTGTTCAGGGATCCGGAGCATAAGTTTTTTGGAGGTGTTTTTGCCGGATTCGGTTGCTATCTCGGTGTCAACCCTTTGTGGTTGAGGCTTGCATATATTCTTATATTATTCGGGTTTTGTGTGAATATGCCATCCACAATCCCCATGATAATGCTTTTGCTGGCAGCCTATCTTGTCTGCTGGGGTTCAATTCCACTGGCATCCACTCCGGCAGACAGACTCCAGATGAGAGGAGAGCCAGTAAATCTCTCGAGTATGTGCGACGAGTTTCTTACCACCACACGTGAGATGATTTCAAAAGAATCTAGATTAAACAAGGACGGCAGACTCACTTCCGGAATAGTCTCAGTGTTGAAATGGGGAATATATTGCATAGGCACCCTCTTGGTGTTGGCATGCGTGGCTATTTTTATAAGCATATTGATTGGCATCGTATGTGTTGCCTCGGCGCCATGGGGGAGTCTGCGAGATATTGTGGGAGAGAATTTTCCAATAGTGGTGTTGCTTGACAGCAGTCCGTCGTGGCTGATATGGCTGTCGACCGTAAGTGTCTTGATATTTCTTGTTCTCAGTCTCTATCTTGTATCCCATCTCGCACTGAGAATGCTTGGCAGTGTGCGGCCGCTGAGTACGACCCTTAGATCCATATGCTTGGTGTTATGGTTGATATCCCTTGTTTTTTGTGCAGCATCGATTACCAAGATTGTAAGCAACATTAATCTTCGTTGTTTCCCGAGACATAAAACATGGGAGGAAACTGTGGAGACAAGAAAGGAAAAGCAGTACGACGAGCTTTCTGAAGCCGGATGGACGATAGTCAAAGCTGACAACATACAGAATTATCTCAATAGCGGTGAGCATTACTCCGGTGATCGCGGTCTTTCCTATCTTGATGCAGGAAAGGAGCATGACGGTATGGGGATGGAATATGAAGTGGAAAGGACTCAGAAGGTAGAGCCCGGCACATACCGTCTTGAAGCAAAGGGAAGGGCTAACGGATTAGGGGCGGAGATATTTGCTGTAGCCGGAGATGGAAAAAGATATTCCGAACCGATTCCTGTTTGTGGCAACAGGGGTGGAGAAATATGGAAGAACGCTTCTATTGCAGTGGAAGCGGACTCTGCCCGACTTATGCCAAATCACGACTATCTTGAAAGACTTGCTAAAGTGAATAAATCTCGGGGATTCGGATGGTCTGATATAGTGATCGAAAATGTTATAGTGGGACCTGACAGTATAATCAGATTCGGAGTCACCAATGTATCTCCTTCCAACACTTGGGACGGCACATGGCTATCAGCCACCTCATTCGAATTGAAAAAGAAAGAATAGTGACAGACATTTATAAAAAGCGCGGTAGTGACTGCGCTTTTTTTTATGTTATAGGGCATAAGGCTTGATAATGTCGGAGAAATTTTGTATATTTGCAACATGGAATGCGACAAACGAGATGTTGCAGACTCTTAAACCTATCAAAATGACCTAATACATGAAGATAAAGAAACTCTTATTGGGTGATGAGGCATTCGCATTGGGTGCGATAAATGCCGGCATGAGCGGAGCCTACGGTTATCCGGGCACTCCATCCACAGAGATTATGGAGTTTGTGCAGGCTAACCCGGTGGCTCAGGAACGGGGCATCCATTCCCATTGGTCGAGCAACGAAAAGACAGCATACGAGGAGGCTCTCGGAATGTCTTATGCAGGAAAACGCTCGATCGTCACCATGAAGCATGTCGGATTGAATGCCTCAGCAGATGCATTCGTGAATTCCGGTATGACGGGAGCCAACGGCGGGATGCTCGTGGCTGTGGCTGATGACCCTTCAATGCATTCCTCCCAGAACGAACAGGATTCCCGTTTCTACGGAGAATTCGCCTTTATCCCCGTTCTCGAACCATCCAATCAGCAGGAAGCCTACGACATGGCGGAATATGGATTCCGTCTTTCTGAAAAATTTGAGATCCCTGTGATCATAAGGTTTGTCACAAGACTCAGCCATTCAAGAGCCACTGTGGATGTCGACACAGAGGCGATTGCAGAGAACCGGATACATTTTCCTGCCGATGGCAGGCGGTGGGTGCTCATGCCGGGTAACTCAAGAGTGAGATATAAGGAACTAATCAATGTGTATGGCAGGCTTGAGAAAGACTCGGAAAAATCCCCTTTCAACAGCTATACTCCGGGAAGCGATCATTCGCTCGGAATCGTGGTGAGCGGCATAGCTGCTAATTATCTGAATGAAATATTCCCTGACGGCTGTCCGTTCCCGATTGCCAAGATCTCCCAATATCCACTTCCCAAGAAAATGCTGAGAAAGCTTAGCGATGAATGTGATGAAATTCTTGTGATTGAGGAAGGACAGCCATTCATTGAAAAGGGACTTCGCGGCACTATGGATTCCGGAATAAAAGTGTATGGCAAGCTTGACGGCACACTTATTCGTACCGGCGAACTCAATCCCGACCGCATCAGGGAATCTTTGCTGAAGCTGCGTCCGGAACTTGATTCAATCAAGGCGGGAGAGATAAGGGAAGCATCCGATATAACAGTTGCCCGTCCTCCTTCATTGTGTAAAGGTTGCGGACACCGCGATGTATATCAGGCTCTTAATGATGTGCTTGCCGGATATCCGGAAGCGCGTGTATTCGGTGATATAGGATGCTACACGTTAGGCTATCTCGCTCCCTTCAGAGCCCTACATACTGTGCTTGACATGGGAGCCTCGATCACTATGGCAAAAGGCGCTTCTGAAGCCGGTGTCCATCCTTCGGTGGCAGTGATAGGCGATTCAACATTCACACATTCAGGTCTGTCAGGACTTCTCGATGCCGTAAATGAAGACAGCAATATACTCGTGATAATTTCCGACAACCTTACCACCGGAATGACGGGCGGTCAGGATTCTCAAGGCACCGGTAAGATAGAGGATATATGCCTTGGACTCGGAGTGAAACCAGAGCATCTTCACACGATTGACTCCCTGCCAAAAAATCACGACGAGATGGTGGACCTGTTTAAGAGTGCCATCGACCACAACGGTCTTTCAGTCGTAGTGTCCCGGCGGGAATGCATACAGACCGCTCGCCGTCACGGAGCCCATAGAGGTCCGAAGACTACAGATTGACAAGCGTAGAGAGAAAAAAATTTATGAAAAACAAGTTCTCAACAGATTAACCGTGAAAACAGACATAGTACTTGCCGGTGTAGGCGGACAGGGTATTCTAAGTGTCGCAACCATTCTCGGCGTCGCGGCTCTTAAGGAGGGACTGAACATAAAGCAGGCTGAAGTGCATGGCATGAGTCAGCGGGGAGGCGACGTTCAGTCAAATCTC
>CAMWJD010000132.1 GCA_947174515.1 uncultured Porphyromonadaceae bacterium | reverse complement strand
GATCTTTTCAAGCTGCTTGAATTACATTATCGTTTAATTTCTGTGAGCTACTTACTCTTTTATTGACAGCATATGGCCGAAACCTCGCTGATTTATGATGTAAATGACTTTTTCATTAATTTTGCGTTATACAAATAAAAAGAATAAGTTTATGAATGCATTGCTCAACATTATCTGGTTTGTATTTGGAGGCGCGATGATCGCCTTGGAGTATTTGGTGTCAAGTGTAACCATGATGTTCACAATTATTGGTATACCGTTCGGATTACAGACATTGAAGTTGGCAAAAGTCGCATTATGGCCATTTGGCACCAAGATCACAGATGCATCGTGGCCGTCAGGGTGTCTTGCCGCAATCATGAATGTGATCTGGTGGGTTATTGGAGGTGTGCCTATCGCGCTTACCCATCTATTATGGGGCGTGATCTTTTGTATCACCATCGTAGGTATTCCCTTTGGAATGCAGCATTTCAAACTGATGAGGCTCGCATTATTCCCCTTTGGAAATAACGTTGAAATGTAAGGAAATAAGAAAAGCAGAAACTCATCAGCCGGATCAGATACAGCTGATATGGGGCACAAAACGAAGAGTTTCCATAGCTTGAATTTTGGTTTACATTACGGAGGTCAAAGGTTTACATGAGGCTGACATTAGCCTTACATTCGTCAATGGTGGGTTTACGTCATCGGAATTGGTGGTGTAATGGTGGATTTCATCGGCTTCATGCCGATTTTTTCCTGGTATTGAATGTATCGGAGAAATAGCAGACAAGTCTGATTCTCGTTTTGTGAATGGAGAGCGGGTGATAGCCCTGATGGGTGGGATGGGAAGAAGTTTCAACGGCAGTTATGCAGAATATGTTTTAATGCCTGAGAGCCATGTGTTTGCAGTTGATTCTTCTCTGCCGTGAGATGAGCTCGCGGCTATACCGGAGACTTTCTACACGGCTTATGGCTCACTTTTAGGAGCATCGACTATCCTTGAGTCTCTGCGTATCACGGCATTGCATGGTGTCGTGTGCCATACCGGGCTTCTCGGTAACGTATTCTCATTGAAAGATTTTGACCCTATAAAAGAGATTCCATCCGGCGTTTATCTCACTGGATTCTATAGTAATACTCCAACCCAACGGCTGATCAATGGAATGATGAAATTAATTGAAAATCACAATATCCATCCGGTCATTGCAGCTAAATTCACTCTTGACGAGATAGCCAAAGCCCATTAATTAGCTGAAAAACGAGGTCAAATCGGAAAAATAGTGGTAGGCTCCATCTCGTAAAAAATGGAGCCGTAAATCAATCATTGGTTTTGAGTTCTTCTTTTAGGAAAAGCGACGTTGGAGTGTCAAGTAATGATATCTCCTCAGGAGTTCCTGATGCTATCAACATACCTCCTTCTTTGCCACCTTCAGGTCCCATTTCGATCAGCCAGTCTGCTGATTTGATCACATCAAGATTGTGTTCTATCACAACCATGCTGTTCCCTTTATCTACAAGTTTATTGATGACACCAAGGAGCACCTTTATATCCTGGAAATGAAGTCCGGTCGTGGGTTCATCAAGAATAAAAAGAGTGCGACCGGTATCTTTCTTAGCAAGTTCTGTGGCGAGCTTAACACGCTGGTTTTCTCCGCCGCTTAGAGTGCTCGAAGGTTGACCAAGTTTTATATATCCCAGACCTATTTCCTGAAGAACTTTTATTTTTTTCAAGATTGATGGCACATTCTCAAAAAACTCCACTGCTTGATTTACAGTCATTTCCAAAACATCTGCAATGGATTTGCCCTTGTAGCGCACTTCAAGAGTCTCGCGGTTGTATCGTTTTCCGTGACACTCTTCACAAGGGACGAGAACATCGGGCAGGAAGTTCATCTCTATAGTTCTGTAACCGTTACCTTTGCAAGTCTCGCATCGTCCACCACTGACATTAAAGGAGAACCGTCCGGGTTTATATCCTCTAATTTTGGATTCGGGAAGTTCCATGAATAGTTTACGGATATCAGTGAAAACTCCTGTGTAAGTAGCAGGATTCGATCTGGGAGATCTTCCGAGCGGCGACTGATCTACAGTGACCACTTTATCCACATTCTCTATACCTTCCACAGCCTTGTATGGAAGGGGCTGAGTGTTTGAGCGATAGAATTTCTGACTCAAGATAGGCTGGAGCGTGCCATTGACAAGGCTTGACTTTCCTGATCCGGAAACTCCGGTGACACAGATGAATTTACCAAGTGGAAATTCCACATCCACATCCTTGAGATTATGCCCAGTTGCGCCTTTTATCTTTAGGGTCAGACCATTTCCTTTTCGCCTTTCTTTGGGAATCTCAATGGTGTTTTCACTATTGAGATATGTTGCTGTAAGGGTGTGGGTGCCTTTCATTTCTGCCGGTGTGCCTTGAAAAACGACATTTCCACCTTTCCGACCTGCTCCGGGTCCAATATCCACAATATAATCAGCCTGATTCATGATGTCTTTGTCATGCTCCACTACGATTATGGAATTTCCATTGTCGCGGAGTTGTTTCAGGCTGTTGATCAATCTTTCATTATCACGCTGATGAAGTCCGATAGATGGTTCGTCAAGGATATAAAGCACATTGACAAGTTGGCTTCCAATTTGAGTGGCAAGACGGATGCGCTGGCTCTCCCCTCCTGAAAGGGATGAGCTGGGACGGTTGAGCGAAAGATAATCAAGTCCCACATCAAGAAGAAATTTGAGTCGTGAGCGGATCTCTTTCATTATTTCTACCGCCACAAGACGACGCTGGCTGTCAACTCGGTCTTCCAGACCCATGGTCCATTCATAGAGTTCTTTGATATCCATATTTGCGATATCTGCAATATTCTTGCCATCAATGAAATAGTGGAGTGAAATTTTATTTAGTCGCTGACCGTTACATTCCGGACATATTGCTTTTGTATAGAACTGCTCACTCCATTTCTTTGCCTCGCTTCCAAAATCATCAGATTGCTGAGCCTCGATATATTTCACTAAACCCTCATACTTGGATTCATAAGAATAGGTAGGAATACTCGTGATAGCCAGACGCGCATCCGTGCCATTAAGTATATCATCCAGAGCTTCTTCAGAAAGATTTTTGATCGGAGTTTTTAACGTCGCACCATGAAGCTTGCAAATCGCTTCAATCTGCATGAATACCATGCTGTTTTTATATTTCCCGAGAGGTACGATTCCTCCGTCGTAAATTGACTTGCTTTTATCAGGTATAATCTTATCAACATCAACTATATTCACCTCACCCAAACCTTTGCAACGTCTGCAGGCACCTTGAGGGGAATTGAATGAAAAATTGTGAGGAGCCGGTTCGGGATATGACAGACCATTTTCCGAATCCATAAGCAAAAGAGAGAAATGATGGAGCTTCCCTGTTTCCATATCGATGACCATCATCTGCTTATCGCCCTGTTTTAGAGCTTCTTCCACAGCTTTTTTCAGACGATCTTGTTCATTTTCTCTCACTTTCATACGATCGATGACAAGCTCAATATCATGATTACGGTAGCGGTCTGTCTTCATTCCGTATGATAGTTCTCTCAATTCTCCATCTACTCGCACATTAAGATATCCTTTCTTGCGCAGGTTTTCAAACAGTTCTTTATAATGACCCTTGCGGTTTCTTACAAGGGGAGCAAGAACATAGATCTTGCGGTCGGTAAAAGTCTTGCTTACCATCTCCACGATCTTTTCTTTGGTGTACTTCACCATCGGTTTTCCGCTTATGTAGCTTCTCGGTTCTCCCAAACGGGCAAATAGCAGACGGAAAAAATCGTATATTTCTGTTGTCGTGCCTATTGTGGAACGTGGATTATTGTTAGTCGTTTTCTGTTCTATACTTATCACGGGATTGAGTCCGGTGATATTGTCTACGTCCGGACGCTCCATATTTCCGAGAAGATTACGTGCATATGCAGAGAAAGTCTCAATATATCGACGTTGGCCTTCTGCAAAGATCGTGTCGAAGGCAAGCGAAGATTTCCCACTCCCGCTTAAGCCTGTTATGACAGTCAGCGAATTGTGAGGAATCGTTACATCTATATTTTTTAGGTTATGGACTCTCGCACCGGATACTTCAATGCGGTCTGCCGCCTTTATCATGTCATTCATATTTTTCAGTAAATTTATCAAAGGACGCACTTCCGGTGCGTCCCTGCAAGGATAATTCCATTTTGTGCATTATCAATGGGTCTACATCCTGATTGCAACAAATATCATGCCATTATTGCTCATCACCGGATGAGGTGCCTGTTCCACCCACAAATTTCACAATATTAATGTCGCCGCTCATCTTATATTTCTTTCCATCAGTGCCTGTAGCTTCTATCACGTAGAAAAACACTCCGGAATCTACGGGCTTGCCATTGACTTTGCCATCCCATCCTTGTTCAGGCGAAGTCAGGTGGCAAATCTGGTGTCCTTGGCGGTTAAAGATATAGCATTGAAACGTCTGCAATGACCGATACGAAACTTTCCATTCATCATTCACTCCATCTCCATTAGGGGAAAAGGCGTTTGGAACGAGCAGACGGCTCTCTCCTATTGATACTTCGTAAATGTCACTTATATATTCACAACTTCCGTCGGCATTACTTCCGATATATCTTAGATAATGAGATCCTTCCTCTAAAAATGTATAGTCAAGGTCTTGAGTTGTGAATCGATAATCTATAGTTTCAAATGATGGGTCGCGTGTAAGTTGCCATTCATTATGCATTACTCCATCTGTGACATAAGCTTCGAATCGAAGTTCGCATGGCGCTGAACCTCCAAGTCCTTCATCCTTGTCACTCCCTATCTGATTGCTGGAAGAGGATTCTTCATCTGTTCCTTCTTCTGAGTTTAGTTGCTTGGCAAATGTCTTCGCATCTACTGATGTCGGACTGACAATTGGAGATTCCACTGACTCAAGCCAATTCCATGCATCAAGAAATTTGTCGCCGGTTACGACGAAAGTGGTTTCACAATAATTCGGTTGTGTCAATCGATATTGAGATTGAAGACTTTCAAATGACTTTGATACGTTTATTTCTTGGAAATTACTGTCTTCATCGTTCCATTCTTGCGATGTATAGCGAACGGTAATTTCTTGGTTAAGCGTTTTTTGTATTCCATTAATCGTGAAATATCGGATAGGATCTCCTGTGCCGGAAACATTTAAAATACTGACTCCACATTCCCGATCATCTGAAATAGATGCGGATTGCAACTTTAGTCTGTGAGATTGGTAATCAGTGATCCAAAAACAATATTGGCGGTCGCCATCCTTCACGATATATCCCTTGTCGCCTTCAAGATCAGTAAGAGTGCTGATATTGCCTGATTGAGTTGAAGCCACATCTTCAGCGTGACCTCCGCCAAGATTGCCATACTTCATCCAGCTTATTTCGTTGCCTGAAGAAGATGTGTAGGAAGCTGTCACTCCCTGCACTGAGTATAGCACATATATTTTTTCGAGTCCTGTGGATTTTTCCGGTGTCTCCTCAAGCACTTTCAGCGAGTTGCCTGAAAATGAAAGCGACTGAGCATTAACAGACAACGCAAAGCACGGGAATATTAAGTAAAAAAGAAAAGTTTTCCGTATCATATATGAATAACGGAAAACTTTACCTTTTAAGTATGAAATCGTTAGTTTAATCGCAGATTTGTTTATCTGCTTAGCAAAAAACATTGGCTATGTTGAAGGCTGCTATTGCCAAAATCCAGGCAAGAACAGTGTTATATATAAGAGAGAAGAGACCATAGCGCCAGCTGCAGGTTTCCCTTATTGTTGCTGTCAATGTAGCTATGCATGGGAAATATAGCAACACGAACACAAGGAAAGCTATTGCTGAGGCAGTTGTAAATGGAGCCTTCCCTGTCAATGGCGACGGTGTCTTTAGCCTTACACTCAGCGCGTCGGCGTCATCATCCCCCACATAGAGAACTCCCATCGTAGACACTACAACCTCTTTTGCCGCCATTCCGGCTATAAGGGACACACAAGACTGCCAACCAAGTTCCATCGGGCGCACGACAGGCTCGCAGAATTTGCCTATGTTCCCAAGTATCGAATGTTCCTGTTGATATGTATGAAGCACAATATCTTTTATTTCTTTGTCCGACTTGTCTGCCCGCTCGCCATCAGGCATCTCGGCAAGAGTTGTCTCAATATACGACTCCGGCACTTCCTCAAGTGTATATTGAGGGAAATATGACAATGCCCATATTATGATTGAAGCTACAAGTATGAGTCCTCCCATCTTTTGAAGGTATTGCTTGGCCTTGGACCACATGCTTCTGACTACAGATTTATATGTCGGAACACGATATGGAGGCAACTCCATCACAAAAGGAGTCTCGTCTTCTTTAAACCAGAATTTTCTCAGCATCTTCGCAGTAATGATCGCCACAATTATGCCAAGCAGATATAAGCCGAAGAATACGAGAGCTCCATGTCGCGGAAAGAAAGCTCCTGCAAGAAGCACATAGATCGGAAGCCTGGCCGAGCATGACATGAACGGAAGGATTAATATGGTAATCAATCTGCTTGAGCTACTCTCGATGATTCGAGTTGACATGATGGCAGGCACGTTACATCCGAAACCTGTGACCAAAGGAATAAAACTTTTGCCGTGAAGTCCCATCTTGTGCATGAGTTTATCCATAATGAACGCAACTCTTGCCATGTATCCGGAATCCTCCATAAATGATATGAAGAAATAAAGAATGAGGATATTGGGAAGAAAGACAATCACTCCGCCTACACCTCCTATTATTCCGTCGATTATAAGGTCTTTCAG
>CAMWJD010000131.1 GCA_947174515.1 uncultured Porphyromonadaceae bacterium | reverse complement strand
GCCACTTCGCGGTAGTTGGAAGGATGAATGTCTTTTTTCATTTTAATTTTCTGCAGTTTATTATTTTACTCAAAATGCTCGACAGGTCGCGATCCCATCGAATTGGCGTTGCAAAATTACAAAAAAATCCTGACCTGACAAAATATTTTTAGTGTAAAGGGTTAAAAGTTTATTGTTAAGTAGCTCGCAAAAATTAATGATATGATAAATGCGAGATAATTTTGCGACAGGTTGGCCAAAATTAGCCGCAGTTATCATGTCAAGATCTTTTCAAGCTGCTTGAATTACATTATCGTTTAATTTATGTGAGCTACTTAATTGAGTTAAACTGTATAAATACGTCTGATCTACTTAACCTTCATATTCTAACTTGCAAGGAAAAGTATGAGCAGTTGAGCCACGATCACTCGCATGAACATGGTGAGTGGGTAGACTGTGGAGTAGGCTACAGCCGGAGCATCGTTGTTTGCTACTTTGTTGGCATATGCGAGAGCCGGAGGATCGGTGTAGTTTCCGCTTAACATTCCGATGATGGAGAGATAGTTCATTTTATACTTGCCTCTTGCAATTATGCCGACTACAAGCAATGGAATCAATGTTATGATGAGACCGTAGAAAACCCACATTGCTCCTCTGACATTGAAGACAGTGGCGGCAAAATCCTTGCCGGCTGCTATGCCGACTGAAGCAAGAAAGAGGCATATTCCTATTTCGCGCAGAAGCATATTGGCAGAAGAGTTTGTGTATGTGACGAGATGGAACTTTGTGCCGTAGGCGCTGATGAGAATTGCTACTACAAGTGGTCCGCCCGCCAGTCCAAGTTTCATCGGCACAGACATGCCCGGAAGATAGAACGGGATGCTCCCGACAATGATTCCGAGGAATATGCCGACAAACATTGTGAAGAGATTTGGCTCATTAAGGCGTTTCATAGAGTTGCCAAGACGATCGCCGAGACGCTCTATGTCTTCCGGCTTGCCGACGACTGTCAGTCGGTCGCCGATTTGAAGCCGTAGGTTAGCTGTGGCAAGAAGATCTACTCCGGCACGTGTGACGCGTGTCACGTTAAGTTTATAGCCCATCCTGAGACGCAAGCTGCCGAGTTTCACTCCGTTGTATTCTGTTTTGGTGACAAGAATCTTTCTTGACACGACAGGACCTTGCACCATTTCCCATTTCTTCTCAATCTTCGGACCTATAAAACGATTGAAGGTCTCCTCATCCTGAATTGAACAAACAATGAGCACGAGATCGCCAAGTTCGAGAGTGTCATCGGATGTCGGAATCTGAACTGTGCCATCAGGCTTCTCAATTCGAGAGATAACAAAATTGGCGTTTATGATGGTATGGATCTTGCGTATGTCAAGGCCGGCCATCAATTCGTTGGTCACCTTATAAGTCACTACGTGTGGAGCGAGCTGGGAATCTTTTGTGTCATTTTCCACTTCCTCTATCTCTTTTTTGATATCGATTTTAAAGAATATCTTAATGAGAATCAGTGAAAAGATAATGCCTACCACTCCAAGTGGGTACGCGGCTGCATAACCCATCGACATGTCTTGCGATATAGTACTCGCATTTTCATTGAGTTGGAGCACTGTCTGCTGAGCTGCTCCGAGTCCCGGGGTATTTGTTACTGCTCCGCTCATGATGCCTACCATTTCCGGAAGGGTAGTATCTCCGGAGGCTCCTCCTTGAATGTAGTAGATGGACACAGCTATCAATGCGTTCAGAAGCACTCCTGTCACAGCGAGCATATTCATCCTTACGCCTCCTTCTTTAAATGAAGAGAAAAAGCCGGGGCCGACTTGCATACCTATTGAGAAGATAAAGAGGATAAGTCCGAAATCACGCAGGAAGTGCAGGATGTCATGATGCACCGTATAACCGAAGTGACCAAGGAAAATGCCCACAAAGAGCACAAGTGTCACTCCAAGCGAAACCCCCAATACCTTAATTTTACCAAGATAAATACCTGCAAATATTATAAAGCTATAAAGCATTACCGCCGAAGCAAGTGAATCATTGCCAGGCGATAGAAGATTAATTAACCATTCCATGTATGGTTGTGATTTTATGAGATAGAATCTAATTTAAATTTCGCAAAGCGGAATTTAGGGATTGTATAGAGCAGTCCGGCTTGTCCCGGACTGCTCTCTGATATTATTCAAATTCGATAAGGTCTTGATTGGTTGCTACCACATCGCCATTCTTCACGAGCACTTGCTTGACGACGCCATCGATTTCAGAACCGAGGTCATTTTCCATTTTCATTGCTTCGTAAACGATCACTTTCTCTCCCGCTTTAACCTTGTCGCCCGGTTTAACGTCAATCTCTATGATTGTGCCTCCCATCGGAGCCTTCAATGTTGGCCCGGTGACAGGATCGTAGGGGCAAGCAGCCTGAGCTTCCGCCTCGGCAAGTGCCGCGGAAGCTGCGTTGGCAGCTTCAAATTCAGCCTTACGTTTGTTTTTAAGGAATCCGGTAGCCACAGCCGGCAGAAGCTCAAGAAGAAGATATTCCTCGTCATTTTGAGCAAGTTTAACACCTCCGAATTCTTCAAGTACGGGATTTTCCGGTTCTTTAAACTGGCTTACATCGTAAGGCCTTTCTTCAGGACTTCCTGTGATCTGTTCGCGGAATGAAGGATCTATTTCTACAGGTGTCTTTCCGTATTCTCCCTTTACGAGTCCTACAAACTGATTGTTCTTATTAGAATAATCGGGAGCTCCTTTGCGGCGGTCGAGTGCGAGAGCTACCGCTTGAGAGCCTACGATCTGGCTCGTAGGTGTCACGAGAGGCACAAGTCCTGCATCGCGGCGCACTTTCGGTATGAGGGCCATTGCCTCATCAAGCACGTCTTCAGCATGAAGGGCACGCAAGTTGGCCACCATATTCGAATACATTCCACCCGGTACCTCGGCATTTTTTACAAGTTCATTGGGTTTCGGGAAGCCAAAATATGCCTCGATCTTGTGGCAGGCATCAAGCAGTTCTTCCTCACGGTTGTTGGTGGCTGCTTCAATGGCTCGGTCAAATTCAGCATTGATTTCAGCTGGCATAGCTTCATATGCTTCATCGAAATCTTTCGGCCATTTTTCTTTGTTGAGGTCAAAAGCGGCAAGGCTTTGGCGTGCTTCCACCAATCCCTTGCGGATTTTGGCAACCGCTTCCATATTCACATCAAGTTCAATACCGAGTTTCTGGCAGAAAATCCATATCAACTCTATAGCGGGAGCTGCCGAGCCTCCACCAAACCACCAAATGTTGGTGTCGATGATGTCCACCCCTTTTATAATTGCAGTCAGCACTGATGCCAGTCCATAGCCGGGAGTGCAGTGTGTATGGAAATCTACCGGAACTGTCAGAGCCTGCTTCAGCTTTGGCATCAGGCTGAAGATGCGGCTTGGATTGACAAGACCGGCCATATCCTTAAGTGTGATCATCTTTGCTCCGATGCTCTCCATTTCCTTTGCCTTCTGAACGAAATAATCGTCTGTAAAGATAAGTTCTGGAGCCTTGGGTTCTTCATTGCCACCGAAGAGACGGGCAAAGAATCCTTTCTTTTCCGGAACTTTGGGCTCTTCTTTAGGGTCTACTGTGTAACATACGGCAGCATCGGCGATACCTCCAAGGTCGTTGATCATCTTGATTGAATCCTTGATATTGTTGATATCATTGAGAGCATCGAAGATACGCATTACATTGAGCCCATTCTTGATTGCTTCCTTATAGAAGCCTTCAAGGACACTGTTGGGGTAAGGCACATATCCGAAGAGGTTTCGTCCGCGTGAAAGCGCGCTCAAGAGTGAGATGCCCTTCATGTATTCAGAACATGTGCGGAGGCGGTCCCATGGACTTTCGCCGAGATAGCGCATCACTGAGTCAGGAACTGCACCTCCCCATACCTCCATAATGTAGAATTTGGCGTCTTGATATAGAGGAAGGAGTTTGTCGATGTTTTCCTGTTTCAGGCGTGTCGCGAAGAGTGACTGTTGTCCGTCGCGAAGAGTAAGATCTCTTACTTTAAGTGTCTTTGCCATAGATTATATTGATTTAATTTATATTATATTTTCAGTTTTCGTTTTTTTGAGATTTATCCTTAGTCGAATACCCCTTCCACCGATTCGGTCTGCACCTCCTCTTCGCCATCAGGCATCAACTCACCTTTGCATGCATCAAAAGAGCCGGGGAATTCAAATTTTGAATCCTGACTGTAGGGGAGTGATCTGTCGGCATACACCTTTTGCATATACAGACCATAGATTGGAAGTGCCGCGCGTGCTCCCTGACCCAATGCCATGGAGTTGAAGTGGATGTAACGCTCATCTCCTCCGACCCAAACTCCTGTCACAAGGTCGGGAGTGAAGCCCATAAACCAGCTGTCAGAGTTTGAGTTTGTAGTACCGGTCTTGCCACCCATCTGAGCAGAGATTCCGTATCGGCTTCGTAAGCTTGCGCCCGTTCCGCTTTCGACTACACTCATCAGCATGGAGAGGATCTTCCAATATGCCTCTTCATTTGTGACCTCCGTGCGGTGTGGAGTGGCATTATAAATCAGATTACCTTGATTATCTTCAATTCTCGTCACAAAAACGGGATCTGTGCGTATCCCTTTGTTGGCAAAAGTAGTGTAGGCTCCCACCATGTCGCGAACAGGCACATCCACTGTCCCCAGGCAGAGTGGCATGTAGGGTTCTATGTTTCCTGTGAGTCCGAACACGCGCATCTTGTTTGCGAGGTTGATAGGCTTCAGATCATTGACGAGGCGGGCTGAGATCCAGTTGTTGGAGTTGGTAAGGGCCCAATGCAACGTCACCATTTCTCCTATGTGCCCCCCGCCGCTATTTCGTGGACTCCATCCGTTGAATGTGGGCTGGGCATTAAGAAAGCGCGAGCAGGGTGTGAAATCCTGTTCCATAGCGAGTGTATAGAGGAATGGTTTAGCCGTAGATCCGATTTGTCGTTTGCCGCGGCTTACCATATCATATTGAAACCATTGGAAGTCAGGTCCTCCTACATAAGCCTTCACATTTCCTGAGTGCGGATCCATACTCATGACTCCGGTGCGCAGGATCGACTTCATATATAGGAGTGAATCTTTTGGTGTCATGGTCACTGTCTTACTTCCGGGCACCATCTTGCCATCTTCTTTTACGTAAGCGAAGATATCCATTTCAACAGGTGTATTGAAAACTCTGTCAATTTCTTCTTGCGAACATCCTGCAAGTTTCATTAGGCGATATCTTTCTGTCTGGCGGATAGCATTCTTGACCAATTGTTCTACTCCTTTAGTGGAAAGCTCCGCCTGATTGGTGGTGTAGGGACCATATTTCTGGCCTTTCTTTTCTTGGAAGAAGGCCGGCTGCAGAGTCTCTCCAAGATGTTTGCGTACTGCTTCTTCGGCATATTCCTGCATCCGGAGGTCGATAGTGGAGTATATCTTCAGGCCGTCGGTATAAAGATTATAGTGACTCCCGTCAGGCTTGGGATTTTTCTCAATCCATCCGTAAAGCGGATTTTCTTCCCATTGTGTGGAGTCGGTGTTATAGTTGCCCATGGCAATTTCATATGCCATCTTGTTGTCGTATTTTGACCGGTCGGGGCGTACCGGTTTTTTTGAGGTCATCAATCTGCGGATTTCTTCACGAAGATAGGGGGCTGTGCCTACCTTATGGTCCACTTTATGATAGTCGAGTCCGAGGGGTAGTTTCTTAAGCGAGTCACATTCCTCTTTTGTGATTTTTCCATCTTTTTGCATTTGATCAAGCACCACATTTCTACGGTTGATCGTGCGCTCTTCGTGTCGGAGGGGGTTGAAATAGCTCGGATTTTTGAGCATCCCCACCAGCATGGCGGCCTCTTCGCATTTGAGATCGCCGGGTTCCTTGCCGAAATATACATTCGCCGCTGTCTTAATGCCGACTGCATTATTAAGGAAATCAAAGCGATTGAGATACATATTAAGAATCTCATCTTTCGTGTAGAAACGCTCCAGTTTCAATGCAATCATCCATTCGATTGGCTTCTGCATCGCTCGCTTTATTATGTTGCTGCTGGGTTGGGAATAAAGCTGCTTGGCGAGCTGCTGGGTGATCGTAGAAGCTCCGCCGCTTGACTTATTTCCCATCATTATAGTCTTGACCATTGTCCTGCCCAGCGCCATGAAGTCAATGCCTGAATGAGATTTGAAGCGCACATCCTCTGTGGCGATCAATGCGTCGATCACATAGGGTGAGAGCGCATCATAATCAGTGTAGACACGGTTTCCGGCGCCTGCGAAATATCTGCCAAGTTCAGTAGTGCCGTCGGAGGCATATACCACACTTGCCAGTTTGTCGTGAGGATCTTCGAGTTCCTCTATCGGAGGCATGTACCCGATCACTCCGTTATAGACGAGAAGCATGAAGATAGCTATGAATCCGCCCAAAGACAGGAAGGCAATCCACATCCATTTGATGATTACGCCGGCACGAAACTTTGGTGCAGCCTTTTCATCGGTCATAAGATTTATTTCGTCGTCGTTAGACTTGGATTTTTTGCGTCTGTTGAATATATTCATGATATTCTGTTCTTCTTTAATCTGCAAATTTAATAAATTTTTATAGAGGATGCAAAAGAATTGAGATTTTTTATTAGCTGGAGCCGTCTGACAATCCAATAATGACAGTTCTCCATTTTTTTTAGTTATGGCGACTGATATGAGTTATGAGGAATTGAAGTTGTTTAAACTTATTTTTTTGTTAAAATTTCGTCAGGTTTTCGAGCAGATTTTTCTTCATGAAGAAGGAGACAATTCCATT
>CAMWJD010000130.1 GCA_947174515.1 uncultured Porphyromonadaceae bacterium | reverse complement strand
ATTCAAGCAGCTTGAAAAGATCTTGACATGATAACTGCGGCTAATTTTGACCATCTTGGCATTGTCGCTCAGTCGCTTAGCTCGCTAAGCTTCTTCCCTCCGCAGCCAACCTGTCGCAAAATTATCTCGTATTTATCATATCATTAATTTTTGCGAGCTACTTACATTATTAATTATACCTTACCCTAATTCTCCACCTGCACAACCTTTTTTGCTCTAAAATATATTCTGCAACTTCTGAATTCATCATGATTCTCTTAAAATTTACTAATCTCTCTCCACAAAACATCATTTTCTGAATTATTTTAATTAACTTTGCAATAAATGAAGTAAGTTATGGCAAAAAGAATAAAATACCCTGTCGGTATCCAGACGTTTTCCGAAATAATCTCGGAAGACTATCTCTATGTAGATAAGACCGGGTTAATCTTCGATCTTGTCAATTCAAGCAAATATGTCTTTCTAAGCCGTCCGCGCCGTTTTGGGAAAAGCCTGCTTATGTCTACCATAGCTGCCTATTTCAGAGGTGAAAAGGATTTGTTTAGTGGCTTGCAAATAGAAGATTTAGAAACTGAATGGAAGGCCTATCCCGTATTCAGATTTGATTTAAGCCCGGCAACATATGTCGATACTTCTCGTCTTAATTACAGAATAAAAGGATGCCTGAATAGTATCGCTGAAGACTATTCATTGTCAGTGGAAGGCCCTAACAATCCTGAGATTTTTACAAACCTTATAAAACAAGCATATCTTAAATACGGAGAAAAGATAGTAATACTAATTGATGAGTATGACAAACCTATGCTCGACTGTCTTCATGAAAGTGAACTTCATGAAAAGCTTAAGGCGGAAATAAGGGGATTTTTTTCTGTGATTAAGTCTTGCGATGAATATATCAAATTTGCAATGCTTACCGGAATAACTAAATTCGGTAAAGTATCTGTGTTCAGCGGCATCAACAATCTCCGAGACATTTCAATGCTTCCTCAATATAATGGAATATGCGGTATCACGGAAACTGAATTTCACCGCAACTTCCAAGATTCGATCATCAACTTTGCCGAAACGAATTCCATATCATGCGACGAGTCTTGGAATATATTTAAAGTAATGTATGACGGCTATCATTTCTCGGATAGCAAAGAATTTATCTACAATCCTTTCAGCGTGCTCAATGCCTTCAACGACGGCCGGATAAGCAGTTACTGGTATCAGAGCGGTTCTCCAAATTATCTTATCAAACTTATTGAAAAGAATTCATACAAACTCGATAATCTGGAAGGCGCTAAAAGAACGGAGATTGAGCTTAATGATATCGCAAATATCGACCACGATATAGTTCCGCTGCTTTATCAATCCGGATATTTGACTATCAAAAAAATTTCACCCGGATTTGGATTCGCGAATATATCAAAAGAATATGTTCTCGGCTTCCCTAATAATGAAGTAAATTCAGCATTTTGGGAATCTCTTGCAAAACGATTCTTCAGAGGTGCAGATGGCAATTCCGCATTTAATCTAAAAAAATGTGTCTCAGATGTAATCGAAGGACGCCCTGAAGATTTCATGCTCAGTATGAAGAGCCTTTTTGCCGATACTCATTCAGAGACAGAAAAGAATAAGGAAATCCATTTCCAGAATATGATGGCTATCGTTTGCAAGATGCTCGGACTCGCTGTCCATACCGAAGTGCATTCAGCCGTCGGACGGTGCGACCTACAAATTATAACTCATGACTTTGTCTATATTTTCGAGTTCAAGATCAACGGCACTGCAGAAGAAGCTATCGAACAGATCTACGAAAAAGGATATGCAGTCCCATTTGAAGCCGATCCAAGGACAGTCTTCCTGATCGGGGCAAACTTCCTCACCATAACAAGGACCTTGGGAAACTGGATCATCAAGAAATTCAAATAATAATTTCTACAAAAACATATTATGAGACCGATGAGGAAGGCTTCGCGGCAGAAGGATGCCGCTTGGGCATTGGAAGTTTTTGACAAGGCTCCTTACGTGACAGTCAGCATGACACGTCCCGATGGCTCACCCTATGGACTGCCGTTATCGCTCGTCAGGAGAGATGATAGGACTTTCTATTTTCACTGTGCCGATGAAGGCGAGAAGATAGACTGCATCAAAAGCAATCCTATAGTAAGTCTTTCGGCTGTCAGCAAATGCACTCCAAAATATGAGGAAGATAAAAACAATTTCACAGAGTATTTTCACTCAGCTATAGCATTAGGAGAAACGGAATTCGTGACTGACATAGAGGAAAAGACTATCGCACTAAGGTTGCTATGCGAACGCTTCCTTCCTAAATATATGGAACATTTCGATGAAGCAACAGCAAGAAGCCTCGACCGCACCACTATTGTGAAAATCACTCTTACCGAACCACCGGTCGGTAAATGCAAACCCTGATTAATCAAGACGCAACATAGTAAATCAAGATAAATCATGAAAATATTCAGAATTTTCTCTATATTACTGGCTGCTCCTATTCTTTTTGCATGCTCAAAGGCTCCGGCTCCCGACCATACGTCTTTATATGAAGAAATAAGACATGTCAACAAAATGGAGTTCGCATCTATGGCTGTCACCAAAACCGTGAAGACCGAAAGATCTGATTGGTATAAAATTGGGAAAAGAATAGCCGTCTATTCTTATGACACCTATCTTAAAGCTTATATTGACTTGTATGAGTTTGAACCTGAAGATATGGAGTTTGACGAGAAAAACAAGACTGTGAAGGTGACACTTCCTCCTGTCAAAGTAGAAATCGCAGGCAGGGATATGGAGATGAAAAAAGAATATGAGAATGTCGGAATTTTAAGAACTGACATAGATTCAAAAGAAAGGGCTCTCATGAAAGAAAAAGCAAGCGCCGACCTCAAGAAGGAACTGGAAGGGGAACCTGAATATAAACTGCGTCTTGAAAATACGGCCCGAAGAAAAGCCCGCTCCTATTTTGAAAATATATTTAAAAATGCCGGCTACACAGCTTTCATTCGTTTTAGCGATGAGATACCTAATGGTGGCGATTTTAATATAAAAAACTATGATTAAAGCACTAAAATACATCTCTTTACTCCTTTTATCCGCAGCAATTGCTTTCCTTGGCTGGCAGCTCTACAAAAATTTTCAACGGCCGGAAGAGATTGAAGTTTTACCGTCCAAACCCGGCGATGTGAAAGAAATGTCACGCCTTTGCTCTATGGAGATATATAATGAAGTGTCTGTGCTTGATACAGTCAATTCAAAAGTTATGTTTGCGGTTCAGAAACAAAGCGGCAGCATTACTTTTGATATGGATAATCTTCAGATTGATGATTATGGCGATACCGTAAAAATTATTCTCCCCCGCGAGATAGTGGAAGTCTATGAATCAAATGAAAAGGGAGCGTGGGTGGTAATTGACACAAAAGCAATAGGGCCCATGGCGTTTCTAAGGAGCAATAAGCTCACCAATGCAGAAGAAAACAGAGTAAAAAGCAAACTAAAGGCAAATTCAATAAAACGACTTTACCAGAACGGCACAGTACGGAAAGCAAGAAAAGATGCTGTAGAAAATCTCTCTCGTCTTATGGAAGGAGTCTATCGAAAACCTGTGGTCGTAACCGATCCCACACCGGAAGGGACTCAAAAAACAAAAAAATGAGACATTTTTTCAGAAAAATTAAAAAGAATCAAACGAATATGCATCTGCAACGCATTTTGACATCTATGGTATGTATCTTTTTTCTGTTACCAATAGGCTGTGACAGAAATAGAAAAGAATATAACCAAGAAGAAGCCATAAGACGCGTGCTTACTGTGCAACGGCTACAGAATCTAAATCCCGGAGATCCTTCCGTGGTGCCTCAGATTGAATCAATAGTAGACAGTATGAAAGTTTCTGGGAAGGACGCCTGCTATTTCGGAGCAGTCAACGTGCTTATCGACCGACTTTTCTCTGATGGCAGATATGCAGAGGCTGACTCCCTGGCTGTAAGGATGCAGTATGACGCTGATGAGGAAAAGGATTCACTCGCAATGGCAATGGCAAAACGAGTACGGGCACAGATTCTCTACAAACTGTCTCAATCAGACCGGGCTCTACAGGAAGCATTGTCTGCACTCCCATATGTTACTGATAATCTCAGTTCCGGATCTAATTTCGGGACTGCCACAAGCCTCAACGAATGGATCCACATTATCGCTAAAGCGAATTCAGACACAGCCGAAATGCAAAAGGCGGCCGACAGATATGGCGATCTTGTCAGGAACATGGTCAAACAGAATTTATGGAAAGACTCGACAAATCACTATCTTGTGACGGCACTCGCATTTGAAGCTGAGAATAGATTAAACGAAAAGAATCTGGCCGAAGCCAATATTCTGCTTGACAGTGCCTCTTCAATGATGAGAAAAGAGATCCCGGCGCGGGCTTATGAGCATTTTTTTGACACCAGGTGCCGCACTCGGGCGGCGGAAGGAAATTTTTCAGGGGCTCTTGCCGATGTGGATACGCTTCTTAACACACACGCATGTTTCCCATGGTTTTATCTGCGCGATCTCCAACTAAAGGCCGAAGTGGAGAACATGGCCGGATATCACGAGGATAGTGCAAAATCATATTCACAATACATAGCCTATCACGATTCTTTATCAACACAACTTACCGACAGACGACTCCACGATCTTTCTGTGCTGTATCGGTCAGAACTTGACAAAGAAGAGAACAGAACAGCAACAATCAGACTATTAGGCCTCGGTTCCGTCACTCTATTGCTACTTATCCTCTTGGGTGTCACATTAAGGCATGCATTGGCTGAGAAAAAAAGAAACCGACTGCTCGTGGAGCGTCTGCACGAATATGACCGTGCCGAACAGTCATTGCTGCAAAACATTCCCGAAGATGTTCAATCCACGGAAGATTACTCTGAAATCATGCGTCTTGACAGGCACATGCTCACCGAGCGGCCATATACAAATCCCGGTCTTGGCCGTGCGGAATTAGCGAGTTTTCTTGGAATATCCCAGGAAGTCTTAGGACAAATCATACGCTCGGAGAGGGACTGCACAGTACATTCTTACATTAACTCCTTCCGTACTGAAGAAGCCAGACGCATACTTGATTCAGATTCCACCGAGACTATTGCTGAAATTGCAATAAAGCTTGGTTTTGGCACTCCCCGCACGTTTCAACGCTCATTCAAAGAGCGTTTTGACATGACTCCGACCCAATACAGAGCAGCGGCATCAGAAATACGGACTTCTGAAAACCACTAAAATAAGAATTGTCGCATAAATATGGATAAAATGTCGCGTTAAACTTTATTGAATGCTATAATTTTTATATTTGTCTCGCGTTAAATAAGAATAATATTTTCTTACTTTCATAATATTATCATGACATCATTCATCATCGCGCTTGCAGCGCTAATCTTAGGATATTTCATTTATGGCGGAATAGTGGAACGGGTATTCCGCGCCGATCCTTCCCGGCCTACCCCTGCCACTACTATGGCTGACGGCATCGACTATGTAGAAATGCCGACATGGAAGGTATATCTCATCCAGTTTCTCAACATAGCTGGTGTAGGTCCGATCTTCGGTGCTATAATGGGCATAATGTACGGTCCTGCTGCATTCCTATGGATCGTATTAGGCACAATATTTGCCGGTGCAGTCCATGACTTCATGTCGGGCATGATCTCGCTCCGTCTTGGCGGCAAGTCTCTTCCCGAGATAGTAGGAAGCGAGCTGGGCAAGAAGGTAAAGATAGTGATGAGCGTATTCACTTGCATCCTCCTTGTGATGGTGATTGCCGTCTTTGTCCGAACTCCCGCCAACCTCCTTGCGACCTTGACTCCCGAACATCTCGATGCCACTTTCTGGGCTATATGCATATTCCTATATTATATCCTTGCCACTCTCCTTCCTGTGGACAAACTGATCGGAAACCTCTACCCTATCTTCGGTTTCGCGTTGCTCTTCATGGCTGTGGGCATAATGGGATATATGATATTCAATGCAGTGCCTATCCCCGACGGATTCTCGGATGGTCTTTTCAACCGTCATCCTGCGGGAGAAGCCGCTCCTATCTTCCCGATGATGTGCATATCGATCGCCTGCGGCGCGATTTCGGGTTTCCATGCTACGCAGAGCCCTATGATGGCACGCTGCCTCAACAATGAGAAACATGGACGCAAGGTGTTCTATGGCGCTATGATATCGGAAGGTATCGTTGCCCTCATCTGGGCAGCCGCCGCCATCGCCTTCACAGGAGGCTACGACAAGCTCGCAGGATATATGGCAGATAACGGATCGGATGCCGGCATCCTCGTTCATGAGGTCTGCGTGACATGGCTCGGCACTTTCGGCGGTGTCCTCGCCATCCTTGGTGTGATAGCAGCTCCCATCACTACAGGTGACACTGCCATGCGCAGTCTGCGACTGATCATAGCCGACTCTATCGGTCTGGAGCAAAAGAAATTCATAAAGCGACTGCTTGTCACCCTACCTATCGTCGGTGTATGCTATCTTCTTCTGAACATCAACTTCGATATTTTGTGGAGATATTTCGCATGGTGCAACCAGACTCTCTCTATTTTCACACTCTGGGCATGCAGTGTTTACCTGGCTCGCTACAGGAAGACATATCTTATCACGATGATACCGGCTATGTTCATGACAGCGCTGTGCGTAAGCTTCATATGCTATGCTCCGCTTGGCTCATACGTAGAAAGAATCGGACTCCCGCTCTATGCAAGCGAGGCTATCGGACTTGTTGCAATGGCAGTGTGCACCTTCCTCTTTTTCAGGTGGCAACG
>CAMWJD010000129.1 GCA_947174515.1 uncultured Porphyromonadaceae bacterium | reverse complement strand
CCCACCGGCTCCGCATATAGTCCGCAAATTCCTGATTGATGCGGTTGCGGTATTCTTCAAATTCTTTCTGTTTTGCATCCTTAAATCGGCTGAATTTATCCTCAATCTGACGCTTATATTCTTCAAATGAAGATTGGGCATAGGAGTAGTTGTAACCAAGAATGATGGCAGTCGAAAAATAACACAAACGTAAGATTTTAGATTTCATCATAAATACTAAAGTGTTTGCTTTTCAATTTTGAAAATGACACCTAAATTCTGCATATCGGGATCCTTCAGACGTGTCTTTGTAAGCCATTTCTGGAAACTTTTAAAATCAATCTGACGCGGCATTATATTGATTTCATTTCCATAAGTATCTATGATAGTAGCGGAAGGATCATCATTATCCAGTGCCTTATAGAATTGATTGGGTGAAAACAGAATATGAAGTCTGTTGAAATCCACATCATTGCGTGTATTGACCTTTATCCTGCCCACGTTGTTCCGAATTGAATCATCAGCGTGCTCTTTTGAAAAGAAAACGTAAGGTTTGTTGGCAATAATCTTCATAGCACCCTCATTTACTCCCCTATACGGCACCAGACACTGAACCATCTGCCCTTCATCGCAATCAGCAAGATAAATGGTGAGATAACCGTCAACCGGTGACTGAAAATAAATATAAAGGTAATCACCCACCTTAAATGTGTCATTACGAACTTTATCTTTGTCAGGATCCGTACCATTTACCAATAACCCCCAGTCAAGATCTATCCTATTTGCAACGAGTTCACGTACCTTGCCTTTAAGCTTGACCCGATATAAATTGATTCCATTTTGGGGTATGAGATCTACTTCCTCCGAGATTGTCTCTATCCATTCTCCATTTACGTCTGACTCTGCAAAACTGTTGAAACTTATATTTTCTGAGGTGTTAGAATTTCTGACAGTCGAATAATTTGTCTGCGACAAAGAAGAGCCAAACTCATCCTCTATAGCCTTCAGCTTAGCCTGTTGAATAGCGTTCATTTTGCCTTCATCAAGAGTCTCTTTCGGATGAATCTGATAATTAAAATCGACCGAGACGGTTTTTACTTTCGGGTCCCGTGCATAGGCAAGACCCGAAAGTAATATGATCAGTGAGAATATAACTGCTTTTTTCATTCAGAAAACGTAGCCAAAAGATACATTGGGAATAAAATTACATCCTTCTACATCAGTGAAATCAGTTGTTTGTGTATATCCAACTGTGAGATCAAAATGACGACTTAGTTTGAAGATAACGCCAAGGTCAAAGGCCATACCATGATATATATAATCATGATAATAACCATCATTATCAGAAAGATTATAAAAAACAGATCCATATCCTACACCTAAATATCCATATACATTCTTACAGATTCTCTTGGTTACACCACCGATAACTAATCCTCCAATATTAGCATCTCCACTAATTGTTAATCCTGCTTTAGCATAAAACCCCCAATTGTTAAGAGATCCTCCCATTAATCCTATTGCGCCACCAATATTATCACCATAATCATAAAAATTAGCACCGCCGAAGAAATTGATAAATCCGAATTTTGTCTTGTCTTTCTTTAGTCGAAAGATCATTTCCTGATCAAATCGGGGTTTCATCTTTTTATTCTTGTATCCTGCATAGCTTGCAGTCACGCTTTTCAGCCACATCGGTATTTCGAGTTCGAATGTTCCGTCTGCATTCACAAATGTGGTCTCCGCCCCATCAGTTGCTGACACCACCGCTCCCGGTAGCGGGTTTCCGTTTTTGTCGATTACCGCACCATGAATGGTACGTGTAGTTTCGGTCTGAGCCATAGCTATGGAACACATCATCGCCATAGCAAGTAAAATCATCAGTTTTTTCATGATCGATTAAATAAAAATTTATAATATGGGTTATAATAAAGTTCTTGACTGCCAAGTGTCGCCTAAAGCCGGGGAAGCTGTGACTTTAGGAGTCTGTGCTTTATTCTTTTTATCCAGAGATTTTGCCTTTACATTTTTGTGAATATTGTCGGCAAGCCCTTGCAATGTGATATTTCCCTTTGACTCCTGAAGACTCTTCAAGAGATAGTAAGTGAAGAAGCCATGCTGCTGCTCATCATATCCCATTGCAGTCTGATTGCCTTCTGTAGCACTGAAAACTACCGTATTTCCCTTAGCGACAAAATCATCGACTTCAAATTCCACAAAACGCTCTGCAAAAAGCATCTCGCTATTTCGGGTAGAACCACTGAAACATGCATCAAGGAATACTGTCACATTCTTTGCCTGCATATTGTCAAATGTATCATATAGGTTGTTGAGGGAAAAACATGATCCGAAATCAGTTCCGGAAGCATCAACAGGAAGCAGATATGCCGATCTGTCAGACACGTCGGGCACACCGTGTCCCGCATAATAGAATATCACATTTAATTCACCCGGCGACATACCGCAACGTTTCTGCAGATATTTTATCTGCTCATTGATCTCAGAGTATGTGGCATCCTCACATCTTCTGATATTATCTTCCGGCACACCAAGCACCTTTGTGCAGTATTCAGCAAAGACGCGACTGTCGTTATGGGCATACGGCACATCGGAATGATGTTTGTATTTCTCATTACCGAATACCACCACATAAGTCTTATCGTTTACATTTCCGGTGACAGGTATGTTTATATCCACATCCGAAGAAGGTCTCGCCTCTCCCTGATTATTTTGAGCGGTAGATATATTTACAGTAGGCTTATAGGAAAGATCGATCGTGGGGATCTCATATTTGCTTACAGCGCCCACACTCAGAGCGGCAAGTGATTCATTCGCTTTTTCAAGACGTTCATTGTCATTTGTCATGGCATAGCACATGGCAAGAGCACGCGCCACATTAGCAGCGTACGGCGTATTCTCATGCACACTCTGCAAAAGAGGAACAGCCTTGGTGAAAAACGTCTGAGCCTTGCGTTCGAGTTCGGAAGCTTCATTCTTCGGTGTCTCGGGAGACTTCGAAGCACGCAACGCTTCAGTAGCTGCATTGTAGAGATTGAAGCCTAAATGCAATGTATAGTCAAGACTCATATTATTGACAGAATGCAACCGCTCAAATGTACGCGCCGCTGATTCAAACTTCTTCTGCCGCTCCAATAATTTCCCTTGATACTCAAGGAGTCCCTTATGATCCGGACTGATAGCCAATGCCCTATCCAAAAGAACCGCCATTTTATCATCGTTGCCTCCATGTCCGTACGATTCTATACCGATAAGCAGCATATTCCAGTTTGTCGGATAGTAATTCGAACCCTGTGATGCTATATATGCGGCAGAATCATAATCATGTTTTTCATAAAAGCATCTTGCCAGACCTTCAAAAGCGAGTTCCCTATTTGACAAGTCCGTAGTATTCAGATACGCCTTATAGTAATCTATCGCTTTTTCATATTCTCCTCTATTGAATAAGTTAGTGGCAGCAAGATTAGCAAGTGTCGGGTAAGCCGGATACTCATGAAGAGCATCTGCGGCAAATGCCGACAGAAGGGATATATCGATATGAGCACATGCATATCTGAGCACTTTATCCTGAGCATTGGCACTGGCAAAGAAATATGCAGCGTCGCTCATAATCGGAAAAAGATCCCTGAGCGCCTTCCTACATTCAGCATATTCAGGCGAATCGGAAGATGTTTCCTTTATTGCCTTGGTATAAGCCTCACAGGCATCCAAGGCCGACTGGTAAGCCTGAGCCTTGTTGGCTCCTGACGAGAAAAACCTGTTATAGTCAGCCATAGAACTTTTTCCCTTAGTCATATAAGACGACGACTGCGCCGACAAGGACAAAGGAAATACAGCAAACACAAAATTAATCAAAATACAAACAACCTTTCTCATGACACATGCTTTTATTCTATATCGATAAATGTCAACACAACACTCACACGCCTGAATTCTCCACCTCTGCCTTCTGAAACCTCAATGTTGTATCTGTAATCTGAATCCATATTTTCAAGCTGAGGTAACTGACGCAGCAAATCCTGCTTCACTGACTGAGCCCTCATGAATGCGAGTTGCTCATTGGTGGCGATCCCAATATTTGAAGATACGGAAAGACTTGTCAGTTCTCCGTTTATATTGACAGGTTCATTGTCGAATTCTCCCAATACTCCGTCATAAGCAATCACCCTTCTGATCGGAGATCCGTCGGCACTTCCGGTGAATTCTACCACAAGTTTCTTTCCGGAATTTATATATGAAGAAAACTCTGTGTCGAATGCCTGCTTTATAATGCGAATCAAGGATAATGCAGCGTTGGATGATTCTATCAGATACTTACCTGACGGGAAATCCTCATGTTCCGAATATTCGGCATCCACAGTATAATCAAATGCAACACGATAATTGTTGATGCTTTTTCCATTCGCATCGAAAGCCGGGATGATACGGGTATCGACATTGATGTCGGTGTGCTCCGAAATCAGATTATTTGCGATCGCTTCCTCAACTATACGGTCCTTGATGCTCTTTAGCATCACGTCCTCACGGTTTGTCTTCATTATCAGGTCGAGCGACACGAAACTGTCATCTGTCAGAAGATTCGACAGATCCTCCCGGTCGAGATTGTCGAATGTATATGTCTTGCTGTTGGTGGGATTATATACATCCACATATATCACTTCGTATGTATCCTGTGGAGTAATACCGTAAATCGTATTATTAAACTGAAGATTCAGTCCGTCCCCGAAACCGGGCATGTCTTCCTGCGGGACTTTAAGGTAGATCGGAGGCAGACCTCCGATATTAATTGTCAGAAGTCCATTCTGCGGATTATAACTTCCGAGTGTCACAGACTGATGTGAAATCAGGTCGCCTGCAAGACTTGTGGCAATCTCATTTGCAAAAAGCCTGCGTTGCCTCTCTATGCTTTCGGGATTCACACGGGCACGATATTCCTCTTCTGTTTCCATAGGACGCATTTTCGTCCATTCCCGCATCCTTTCGTTCAACTGATCGAGCAGCAACTTCGTATTATTTGGGGCGAATCCGGATATTCTCTTATATACCAAAGCGTTGTCGGCATCATACGTAATGAAGACATTATTGTTTTTGTCGGTTACAAATCTGGCATATTTACGCGGACCTGTCATATCTGTAATGAAAGGACGGTCGAAATCGTCTATCAGGTTCAGGAACTGGACCTTATTTCCTTCGGTGGCTATAGATATGAACTTATCTTCGGGATGAACCGACAGCGAAGAAGGAACGCCGAGATCAGCATATCGCTTGATGAGAGAAAAGTCACGGGTGTTATATGTCTGTACGGTGCCATCTGCACATAATATTATCAATTTATCTCCTGACTTGGAAAAAGCCACATCCACGACATCTGAAGAAAACGGCAATGATCTGCGCAGATTTCCCTCCTCTTCCGTGTAGATCCTTACATTGTCCTTATCCACACATACGATATACATTCCAAGCGGATCACTCAAAAGTCTGAACGGAACCCCCTCAATTGCAAAATCCTTGTTAAATACAAGATCTCTGGACGAATATTTCTTTACAGACCCATTATCCGCAAGATACAGCCATCTGCTGTCAGGACTATATGAAATTGCAGAAGGAGAAACAAGATCCTCCACTTTTGCAAGTGTCAGTCCGGCTTTATTCGAATCATAAACTGTCATGCGGAATTTTTTTCCTTTACCCGACAGAACGGCATACGAATATCCTGCGGGATTAACCTTGAAATCAATGATTTCTCCCGATGAATGCGAAATAGGAATATTTTTTAGATTATAGACATCCTTCCCGGCTGAATAGAAAGATGTATAATTATGATTATCGACTTTATCAGGTGTCTTGTCCTGTCTGAATATCAGATTCTTATCGATTGTCACCGCACTGTTCTGGGCGGTAACTGAATGGCATGACAAGAAAGTCACCGCAAGCAGTGCCGAAAGTTTGATATCTGCACAAACTGACATATGCAAAAAAAAGGTAGTAAAGTGATTATGTAAATTAAATAAGAGACAGTCAATTATCAGTTGGACTGCAATTTGCAGTCCGACTGATATGTTATTATTTCCGGATTATAGACCTCACCAGTCTACCATCTTGTCTAATTTATCCTTTAGTTCACTGGATTTTTCTTCCATATCCTTGTAAAGGACTTTTTTGGCAACCTCGCGAGCCTTCTCGCTGCTATAGGCGAGACGAACCATGACACGCACGGTTTTATTGGGAAGATTCTGAAAAAGTTCCACAACAGTTGACACACGTCCAAGACTCTGGGCGATCTTGCTTTTTGATTCACTTGCCATTTTAGATATTGATGCAGCATCTTCAGTCGAAAGTTCATTATTGGAAAGGCTGCTTTCGATCAATCCTGCAATCTCGGTTTCCAGAGCACCGGCAATCCTAAGTTTTGCAGCGTCTACTGCCTGCAGTTTGGCAGCATTATAGTTTTGAGCCACAACCACTCCATCCTCCATGATATATTTTGGTTCAGCCCCTTCCCTCTCTCTCTGCAATTTGTATGACTCCTCAAGCTGCCTCTGCATCGGAAGAGCTCCCGGAAGGACTTTCCAGCCCTCTGACTCAAAATTCTTTGCTTCTTTTTTAGCATCTTTTTCAATCTCTTTCAGCTGTTTGCTTGATAGAGAGTCAGCTTGCGCCACGACAAAAGGCATCAAAGCTACCAACAGAAGAATAAATTTCCTCATAATTTTAAGATTTGTGCTGGAAGACGCCCGATCCAACTGTAAAAAAAAGAAGAAGCGTGGGGTCTGTACCTATTGCTCGTTCCGCTATACAAGGCCTTAGCATTGCCCATCAATGTAGAACGAGCA
>CAMWJD010000128.1 GCA_947174515.1 uncultured Porphyromonadaceae bacterium | reverse complement strand
TTTAACACTTCATTGGATTTTTTATTATTCGTAAATAAGTTTAAACAACTTCATTGAGTGCATATAGACAAGAGCCCTGAAAATTTTGAAATTTTGCACCGATAGAGGATGTCAGGCAAGGGTCAATATAGAAGTAAATGAATCTATCGCATAGGGGTTGAATGATGATGAGATGTGGTTTTTTTGTTCTAAAAGGTGCATTATTACCTATAATATTCTATTTTCTTTGTTGTTTATTGGTTTTTTTGTAACTTTGCATTGAAAAAATGAGCGTGTGATGTAAAAATCGTATTGTGACCGGTTTTTATTGTCGCATATATATTATTGTATAAACAAAAGAAAACGACAATAACGATGATTAGACAGACTTTAAAACCGATAGCTTTAGGGCTTGCAGTCATGGGTCTTGCTTCTTGCAGCATGGAATCTCCATGGGGTAGCGGCGACCGGGGCAAGGGAGGTATTGATCTGAAACTGTCGGCTGATGCCGACGTGACAGATGCTCTTCCTATGGTAAGGGCCGCGGCGCCGGAGTTGACTGCGCCTGACGTGGCTGATTTTGCCATCGAAATGAAAAATCTTGATACCGATCAGGTTCAGACATGGAGGACGTTGGCGGATTTTAATAAAGAAGAAGGTTTTGATGTAGGCACATATACACTTACTGCATATTATGGGAAACCGGAAGAATGTGGTTTTGATAAGCCATATTTCAAAGGAGAGACCACGGTCAATGTCCTTGAGGGGCGCGAGAGCAGTGTTGATGTGGTCGCTCAGCTTGCCAACGTCATGTTGAGTGTAGACTACACTGATGATTTTAGAAGTTATTTTCAAGATTTCAGTGTCACGGCTCATACCGCCGGTCATGCCAATGTGGTGTTCGGCAGGTATGAGACACGCGCCGGATTCTTGACGGCCGGCAATGTCACTTTGCAGGTCTCGGTTACTAATCCCGGTGGCAAATCAGTGACTCTCACCCCTGCACAGTTCCCTGCATTGGCAAGACATCACTATCATGTTACGTTTGATGTGAATGCAGATCCGGTCGGGACTGCGACGCTTGAAGTGAAATTTGATGACAGTCTGCAGACGGAGGATGTGGTTTTCCAGCTCACCGATGAATTATACAATGCCGAAGCGCCCATAGTGCATGCGGAAGGGTTCACAAGCGGTCAGACATTTGAGGCTCTTTCAGGAAACTCAGCTCCCTCGCAAATCAAGTTTGAGACAATATGCAAAGGCGGTATTCAGAATGCCATGCTTAAAATTGCTCAAGTTTCCGGTGATGAAACATATAATCCTCCTTTCGGAACGGAACTTGATTTGATGCAGGCTGATGAGTCGACACAATATCAACTTGAGCAAAATGGTATCAAGGTGGCAGGTTTGTTTAAGAATCCTGAACAAATGGCTATCGTTGACTTGACTGATTTGCCTAAGTATCTACCTGAGGGTACGTTTGAGATAACATTTACAGTCACCGATGAAATCGGGCAAACTAATGAAGGACCTGTGACATTGAATCTCGCTACTCGTCCTATCAACCTTGAAGTGACTGGTGGTTCGGCAATCTATCAGTTCTATGATCCGAATGCTACTACGGTAGATGCGACCGTCATGGTAACTTACAATGGTTTGAATCCTTCGGGATGTATCTCATTTAAGAATAAGTGTCGCACCGGTATCTTTAAAGACTGCGATATAGTGGAAGTAAAAGAATCCACAGCTACTCGCAGTTTTGCTGACAAGACTTACATATTTAATATTAAGGTGTGCGATGTCGAGACTTCTCCGCTTCCGATGGAACTTTGGTTTAATGGATCAAAGAAGTCTGATTTCACCATTGAAATCATTGAGCCGGAATACAGCCTTGTAGCAGACCCGTTCGCAACCTATTCCCGCTTCAAAGTGGTGACGGCCAACGCTGAAGATATACCGACTATTGTAAATGGCTTGACCCTTTATAAGAATGGAACTGCTGTTGACAAGAGTCTGGTAGATACTGATCCGGAAAAAGGTCTGCTTACTATGTACGGACTGAATCCTGATACCGATTACACTATAGGTTACTCTTTGACCACTCGTCCCAATGGCATACCGGATTCTCAGACTTTGAAGATCCATACGGAGAAATCAATATTATTGACTAATGGGGACTTTAAGGAAAGCCATCGCACAATAGATCTCAATATGCAAGTTGGTGGTGTTTATAGATGTGGTGCTATAGATTATACTAACTGGAGTCAGGTAAAAGTTGATGAGCCGACAGGATGGAATTCTATAAATGCCAAAACATTCTATCAAGGGTCAAAAACAGTCAATTCTTGGTTTACTGTAGTGTCAACCTATTTGGAGAATGGACAGGTTGTTATTAGAAGTGTGGGATATGATCATAATGGTTCACTTCCAAATAGAACAGGTGACTTCGTGTCTACCACTCATTATAATACAAACACTCCGACCATCTCTTATAAAGCATCCGGTGAACTTTTCCTTGGAGAATATTCATTCAATGGAACAGAAACTCGGAAAGATGGTATAGCGTTCGATTCTCGACCCACTTCTTTGTCCTTTGATTATTCTTATATTCCTTATAATGACGACATGGGATTTGCTAAAGTGGAAGTGCTTGATGCTTCCGGTAAAGTTATTGCAACGGGAAGTAGAAATATCACTTATTCTGCTGACATGAAGAATGCGAGTGTTTCACTCGATGGATACCCATTTGGGTCAAAAGCCTCATCAATAAGAATTCAATTTAAATCTTCAAGAGGAGATTTCTCATTGCAAATTCCAAATCCTAACGTAGATAGTTGGAGTGGATCACTGCCTGTTACTCCTTATCATCATAATTTGGGAGACAATAATTATCATTCATTTGCGTCAGGATCTGTTCTTACAATCGACAATGTGAAACTTGAATACTAAAAAATTAAGAATCATGAAATTATATAAAGGAATATTTTTTTCATTAACGGCAGTCGCTATGCTTGGGAGCTGCGGAATGGAGGATCCTTTTACAACAGGTGGATCTGAATCTACCGGCACATTGATGACCAGAAGTCTCGCCCCAAAGCTGACCAATACCGAGGGTATCAATATCTCAACTCGTGCTGCCGCGGTGCCGTCGACAGGTGATTTCAATGTCGTTATTTCAAGGAAGTCTGTTTCAAAAACGAGGGCTGCAGCGCCGGGATCAGTGGAGTATAAATATTCCGATATGCCGGAAGTGCTCACTCTTCCAGTCGGAAATTACAAAGTATATGCTCATTATGGCACTGATGGCGAGGATCCGCTGAAGTGGAACAAAGCGGCTGCTTGGGATGAACCATATTATTATGGAGAGTCGGAATTTTCAATCGATGCTAATAAAATCACTGATGATGTAGATCCTATCGTAGCCAAGTTGGCAAATATCCGTGTCACAATTGTGTTCCATCCTTCTCTTCTCAGCGCTATGAGCAGTGACTCAAAAGTTGAGGTGAGAGTCGGGGATCAAGGAGTAATGGAATTTACTCCGACTGAGACAAGATCGGCTTATTTCAAACATGTTAATCAGTCACAGTCGCTGACCGCTACTTTTACGGGTACGGTTGATGGTTCTCCGGTTGTGGAGACGGAGGGATACGATAATGTAGCCCCGGGCAACCATTACCGCATCACATTCCGAATGCATGGAATTGATGATGATAAGCCCGGAACAGTGATTGGGGGAGTGGCTGTTGATGCTTCCGTTGAAACTATCAATATGAATCATACCATAGATGGGGAAAAGGAAGAATATTTGGTAGACGATATGCGTCCTCAGCAAGGAGGCAAGGATGATCCGACACCCGACGATCCCACACCTGATGACCCTACTCCACCATCTATTGCATCTGCTCTACCGGCAGATAAGACATTAATTCCCGTAAAACTTGGAGATGGCGAGGATAGCATTAATGTTGTTTCCGATAAAACTTATTGTGTCCTTGATGTTCGTTCAAATGCTGAGGGTGGTATATCAAAATTTGAAGTCGAGATTGATTCACCTACCCTGACTCCCGAGGAATTGCAGGGCGTCGGCCTTGATTCTCATCTTGATCTTGTTAATCCGGGTGATCTTGAAGAAGCTCTTACCGGTCTTGAATTGCCGGTTAATGTCGGTGGAAAAGATTTTGTTTCTTTTGACATAACAGGATTCATGCCTATGTTAAGTATTCTTCCCGGACTTCATAAATTCATTCTAACAGTCGGTGATGCTAATGGTGAGACTACTGTCACTTTACAACTTGAAATAAAATAACCTCCACTAATATGAATAATTCAAAGAAAAAAATATATAAAACTGTCTTGTTGCTGACTATGACAGCAATGATGCAGTCATGCTCGATGGAGGCCCCTTTTGAGTCAAAAGAAGGAGTGTTGAAAATGAAGTTATCCATCAATTCTGATCTTACAAGAGCAGTTGTTGAAGATCCGGAACTTGATGAAAAGTGCGTAGTCTACATATCAAACGACAAGGGACTTGTTTTTAAAGAAAAAGGATTAAGCAATGTTCCCGATCAGATAACACTTCGTCAAGGACATTATCTGGCTGAGGCATGGACGGGTGACTCAGTTCCGGCATCTTTTGACAAGAAGTTTTATTACGGTAAAGAAAGTTTTGATGTGACGTCAGGGACTACCGAGGTGCAATTGACATGCAAAATTGCCAATGTCGTGGCATCGGTGAATAAAAATTCAATTGATGACACACAGGTAAAAAATCTTCACGTCGGCGTCTCTACTTCTAACGGAACTCTTGAGTTTTCAAAAGAAAATTTTGATGACAAGGGTTATTTCATGATGCCGTTTGATGATGAAAACAACCGTGAGTCGGTCCTCAATATTTCGGTCGACGGTGAGAATATTTTAGGAGAACCTTTCCATAAAGAAAAGGTTGTGGAGAATGTGAAGCCTGGTTATGAATATATCGTCAGATTGTCTTATGATGACACAGGTGATGAACCTAATGGTGGCGGATATTTGACCATGATTATAGACGAACGGGAAGTTTTAGTGGCTACCACACATGAGATCTTTGCAGCTCCCTCTATTCAAGGCGTGGATTTTGATATTGATAAACAGATCATAGGAGACGCCGGAAAGTTTGTCGGCGACAAGCGTGTCAAGATTGTGGCTTTTGATGAAATCACTTCTTTTACTATAGAATGTGTGGATGCAGGTAATTTGAATCTTCCGGCACAGGCTGTCGATTTGAAACACTGCGATGATGCCACTATCGCAAGCCTTAATTCTGCCGGTATCACTTGGGATAAGACCGTTGAGGATCTGGAAGATAATAAAGAAGGTCATAAACGTCAATTATCCTATATAAATTTCTCTGAGCAATATCTCAATAGCCTTCCCGAGCGTGCTACGGAATATAGAATTGTATTGTCTGCAACAGATGGCACCGGCCACGATGGCGTCTCCGGTAAGACAACTACTAAGACACTACGCATTGCAGTTGGAGAAGATGCTATTGTGTATGAGGATCCATTAGTAGTGGATGAAGCCTTTGATCCGAGCAATCAGATGGCTATTGGTGCTCGCAGAGCTACACTTACGGCTACAATAAAGGATGAGACAGCCACAGGTCTCGGTATACAATACAGGGAGGTTGGCGCCACTGAATGGATCAAGGCTCCGGCATCAAATGCAAGTTCCAAGACACGTGCCCAACAAAAAATATCTGTTGAATTGTTAAATCTTAAGCCGGGCACTACTTATGAGTATAAAGCTTATGCTGATGATTTTGTGGCTTCTGATTTTGAGGCTAAAAGATTCACTACAGAGTCAGTTTTCATTATTCCGAACGCGTCTATGGAGGATTGGTCCACATATTCTGCAAGTACCATGCTCGGAAAGAGAACCGTGATTCTTCCGGGTAGCACCGGGGATAAAGACACCAGTTATTGGGGCTCCGGAAATGAAGGATCTGCTACGGCTAATAAAGTTGTTCTTGATAAAAGTACGGATTTGAAACATTCTGGAACTTATAGCGCGCGGTTGGCTTCAACTTCTGCCGTGGGCGTGATTGCTGCAGGAAATATGTTTGTAGGTTCCTATGTTAGGACAGATGGCACTAATGGTGTCCTTTCATTAGGTCGCGAGTATAATGCTTCGCATCCATCGAAAGTTCGTGTGTTTGCAAATTATCGTCCCGGAGGCAATGTGAAAATTAAAGATGGACAGGAACAATTTGTTGGTACTTTGAAAAGCGGCGGCACAGACCATGGTCAGATTTACATTGCTCTAACTACAGAACCTATTGAAATACGTACTAACCCCGATAATCGCAATCTTTTCCCATCCGGACCTAAGAAAGAGGATGGAAAAACTGATCACCCGGATTATTCAAAGGTTGTGGCTTATGGTCAAGTGACATGGGATAATGCATTTGGGCCTGATGGTGGCCTTGAGGCTATTGAAATTCCATTTGTATATACAGACAATGCTCGAAGCTTGAAGCCGAAATATCTTTGTATTGTCGCGTCAGCTTCAAAATATGGCGATTTCTTCTCAGGATCAGATTCGAGTGTAATGTATCTTGACGATTTTGAGTTGGTATATGAGTAATAATACATGCTTAAATAAATGGAGGAGATCGCTTGGCGATCTCCTCTGTTTGTTTTTTCAGACAAGTCCTGCAACAAATAAATGATAAGATGGTTTGCTTTATTAACAAAACGAAAGATATTTTAACATTTATTGAAAAGTTTGTGGGATAAGGGGATATGACGGAATAATGCTGAAGAACATAATTTTTTTTCAAAAAAGCTTGCGGGTGGAGAAAAAATGTTGTAATTTTGCAACCGCAAT
>CAMWJD010000127.1 GCA_947174515.1 uncultured Porphyromonadaceae bacterium | reverse complement strand
TTTTTTTGAGACGATAGCTTGTTCTCATGGAGACGAAAACTTTAAGGGCTTCCTTCTGGGAAGCCCTTTCATATTTAGATTAGTAAAAATTGAATTATTTCTATCGTATGGTTTTGGGATCGCGGCGGAGATTTGGTTAGGTTTGATTATCGATTTATTTTTAAATCGTAATTGTTAGCAAAAGATAGTTTCAGGTTTCAGGCGTTTCAGGTATAATGTTTAGGTATGATATTATGGACTCCGCCGCTTTTGGCCTTCACAGGCAATCCCCTTATTTCATGTATTAGGTTCAAATGTATTACGATATAAGTTTCAAATCCATCTGCCTCGTAAGACACATCCTAAGAAATCTCTCTTGATTTCGATTACAAAGTTAATATATATTTCGCTACTTTCCAAATCACTTTTTTACAATCAAATTAAGAAACGATTTCAAAAAGCTACAAAAATATTAAATATTTTTAGAAATGTAGCAAAATGTCATTATTTGTCATAATTTCAACAATATTTCATAATTATTACAAATTATTACAATGCTGTTTCATGTTAAGAAACATATTTTTTTCTGATAAAAAAATTGTCCGAACAAAAAGGACGCACGGTTCGTGCGCCCTTTTTGATGACCCCGATTGATGAATATCGACCGGGGTGTAAATGATAAGTTTGATTTTTATTATCAGGGTTGGTATAAGAATCTCTTGATACTTCGCTTTGGAGTCTTTTCAAATTCTTTATCGAATACTCTTATCGAGGAGATTTTGGAGTAGGCTGGAAGTTGAGGATTGAGGAGCTTGAGATCTTCATCCATGACTGCATCCACCTCTTTGCCGTCGTTCTTTATAGCTTCAAAATCAGGATAGATGAGGGCTACAAGTTTTCCATTGTCGTCAATCACTACTGATTCCACTACGTAGGGAAGATTATTGATCTTCTGCTCTATTTCTTCCGGATAGATGTTCTGTCCCGACGGTCCGAGGATCATAGTCTTTGAGCGACCCATGATGCGGATGAACCCATCTTTATCACGTGTCACCAGATCGCCGGTATTCATCCATCCATCGCGCATCACTTCCTTGGTGGCTTCGTCATTCTTATAATAACCTTTCATTAAATTGTCGCCTCTCACCCAAAGGTTGCCCGGCACGGTCTCCGGATCAGGAGAGTCTATCTTGGCCTCCATTCTTTCCACTATCTTTCCGACAGTGCCCGATTTGGTCTTTTCAGGTGTTTCATATGTGATGAGCGGACCACATTCGGTCATGCCGTAACCGACCGTAACCGGAAACTTGATTGAGAGCAAGAACGCGTTTACATCAGCATTAAGTGCCGCGCCACCGATGATCACCTGTTTCACCTTTCCTCCGAGCCCCTTTATAAGTTGGTCTTTTATCTTGCGCAAGATGATCCCCTTTATGATGGGTAGCTTAAGGAGAAACTTCATCTTCGGCTGCTCGATGACAGGGAATATCTTTGATTTTACTATTTTTTCAAGTACGAGGGGCACTGTTATGATCAACTTCGGTTGAATTTCGGAAAATCCTGACAGCAACACCGCAGGCGAAGGTGTGCGTCCCAGGAAAGTGCAGTGGCATCCCTTGGCGAAGGGATGTAGCATTTCTATCACCATGCCGTAGAGATGGGCGAGCGGCAGCATGTTGAGCACTCCGTCGCCGGGCTTGAGGAAGGTCAGAAACTCCATGCAGAATTTTATGTTGCTCCATATGGATCGATAGGGGAGCATCACTCCTTTGCTCATTCCTGTAGAGCCGGATGTGTAATTTATCACGGCAAGTTCGTCGGGAGTGTCATGATACCAATGAATGTCATTCGCGGAAAATCCATGTGGATATTTGTCTTTGAAAAATTTTTCAATGTTTTCCCTTGCTATTGTGAGATTTTCCGATTTTGACAATGGCATTCCCAGCTCGCTGATAAAAAGCACGCCCTGGAGCGATGGCAAGTCAAGATTATCAAGATTTTTCCATATCGACTCATCAATGAATAAGAGCTTTGCATCTGAGTGATTGACGAGGTGATGGATTGTCTCAGGCTTAAATTCATGAAGGATAGGGACTGCTACCGCCCCGTATGTAAGGCAAGCTATGAAGGCAGTAGCCCATTTTGCTGAGTTTTTGCCGCATATGGCTATCTTTTCACCCTGCTTGATATCAGCGGCTTTAAACAGGATGTGAAGTTTTTCTATCATTTCAGCTACCTCTCCGTAGGTGTGAGTTTCACCCTTGAAGTCGGATAGCGCCGGAAGGTCCCAGTTTCTTCTGACTGATTCTTCCAGAATTTCATTGAGAGAGTGGGGGATATTCCTGAAATATTGGTCCGTTTCAGTTATCTCGACTGAGAAAGGAGTTTTATTGTCTTTTTTCATGGTCATATGTTTTAGAACTGAAGTTTATAGCGGGATCGACATGATTTATGATGCTTCCCTTTACAATAAACAACGAAAAAGGCTCGCTTGTTTGCGAGCCTTTCAATATAAAGCATTTATGTGCGTTTTTTTAGTCTTGATTGAGATTTACGCGCTTGAAGTCAACCACTACGCATCCCTTTACTTCACTGTCGAGATATTGGCCGACAGTGAGCTTTGCATCGCGGTGGTATTCCTGTTCCATAAGGCAGTTTTCCTTAAAGAACTTGTTGAGACGGCCATTGGCGATGTTCTGAATCATTGCCTCAGGAAGGTTGGCGGCTTTCTCTGCGCCTACTTTAGCTGCGATTTCTGCTGCCTTGTCTGCTTCTTCGCGAGTGAGCCATCCTTTAGCGATGTTGCTTTCTACGTGATCAGCGCTGTCTACAAGGTTTGGATTGATGCCTGCTTTGCGGATGGCAGCCTCAACAGCTTTTTTCACCTGCTCTTCCTTAGTCTTTTCAACTGCTACCTTAAGCTCGCCTTCAATGACGTGTGCATCCACATGGTCGCGGTCGATGGCGATAGGATTCATAGCGGCCACCTGCATGCAGATTTCACGTCCGATTGCATTGCTCACTCCGGCTGCGCTTAGACCAACGATAGTGGCAAGTTTATTGCCGAGGTGTTCGTATGCTGCTACTGAAGGCGCTTCTACACATTCATATGCGCCCAGTTCCATCTTTTCGCCTGTCTTGCCGATTTCGTCTGTGATGAGTTCCGCTACTGTGCGTCCTTCGAGAGGGAGTGACTTCACTTCTTCAAGAGTCTTTGCGCCCGCTTCTACAGCTGCGTCAAGAATCTTCTTGGTCAGAGCGCGGAAAGACTCGTTTTTAGCTACGAAGTCAGTCTCGCACTTGAGGGCGACGATAGCAGCGAACCCTTCTTTTGTTCCGGCAAGAACACATCCTTCGGCAGCCTCGCGATCTTCGCGCTTAGCGGCTACGGCCTGACCTTTCTTGCGGATGATTTCGATAGATGCTTCAATGTCGCCACCTGTCTCGGCAAGCGCGTTCTTGCAGTCCATCATGCCTGCGCCTGTAAGATTACGCAGTTTTTTGATATCTTCTATTGATACTGCCATTTTGTTAATGGTTTAGAAGTTTAATGGTTTAAGGTTTAAAAGTTTAAGGGTTGTGCTTATATTGCTGGCCCTTATACTGTTCTCTTACTCAGCGGCAGGAGTCTCTTCTTCAGCGGCGGGAGCCTCTGCAGGTGCTTCAGCGGCAGCTGCATTGCTTCTGCGCACGCGACGACGCTTTCCTGCTGTTGCCTCTGTTGCTTCTTCCTCTTCTTTTGAATCAGCCTTTTCGATGCTGCGCTCCTGAATTCCTTCTGCCATTGCGGAGCAAACGGCGTCAAGCACTATTTCTATTGAGCGTGATGCATCATCGTTAGCCGGAATCACGAAATCGACATTGCTTGGATCTGAGTTTGTATCGACCATGGCGAACACAGGAATTCCAAGACGGTTAGCTTCCGCAACTGCAATGTGTTCTTTCATTACGTCTACAACGAAGAGTGCGCTCGGAAGGCGGCCGAGATCGGCTATCGATCCGAGGTTTTTCTCAAGTTTGGCACGCTGGCGGGTGATCTGGAGTTTCTCGCGCTTGCTGAGGTTATCGAAAGTGCCGTCTTTTTCCATCTTGTCGATGGTGGTCATCTTCTTCACTGCCTTGCGGATTGTGGGGAAGTTGGTGAGCATACCGCCCGGCCAACGTTCGATCACGTAAGGCATGCCGATTGCGCCTGCTTTTTCTGCGATTGCTTCCTTAGCCTGCTTTTTAGTAGCTACAAAAAGCACTTTCTTGCCGCTCTTGGCGATCTGCTTGAGGGCTGCGGCTGCCTCGTCGATCTTTGCTGCGGTCTTATATAGGTCAATGATATGGATGCCGTTGCGCTCCATGAAGATATACGGCTCCATAGCCGGATTCCATTTACGCTTGAGGTGGCCGAAGTGGCATCCTGCCTCAAGGAGTTGTTCGAATGATGGTGTTGCCATTTTTCCTGTTTTGATTTAAATTGTTTACTTTCTTTTATGGATTTAATCCCAATCATCAGGTAGGTCATATTAGGGCATCCTGATGATTTAGATACTAAACTCTGAGCTGCTGTTTCCTTGCGCTGAAAAATATTAACGCTTGGAGAACTGGAAGCGCTTGCGTGCTTTTGGCTGACCCGGTTTCTTGCGTTCCACAGAACGTGGGTCGCGGGTCATGAAACCTTCCGCGCGTAGGGTCGCCTTGTCTTCCGGATTGATTTTTACAAGAGCACGTGAAATTGCGAGGCGCAATGCTTCTGCCTGTCCTTTGTAGCCGCCACCGTCAAGATGTGCGTAGATATCGTATTTCTCTTCGCAGTCAAGGGTCTTGAGTGGCTGCTTCACTACATACTGAAGTATTGAAGACGGGAAGTACTCGTCAAGTGTGCGCTTGTCGATTGTGATCTTACCTGTTCCTTCGGTGAGGTAAACGCGGGCTACTGCTGCTTTGCGACGGCCCAATGCATTGATTTTTTCCATCTTCGTTTATTTCAGTTTGTTGATATCGATTACTTCCGGATTCACTGCCTCATGTGGGTGCTCGCTGCCATTATAGACATAGAGATTCTTGAGCTGAGCTGCTCCAAGTTTTGTCTTGGGGAGCATGCCTTTCACTACCTTTATATATAGTGGGTGCTTTCCTGCCTTGATGGTCTTTTTGAACGACTTGTTCATCAGGTCGCGCGGTGTGTATGCGCGCTGTCCGCCGGGATATCCGGTGTAGCGAAGATATTCGTGCTTATCCATCTTTAAGCCGGTCATGATTACTTTATCGGCATTGATGATGATCACGTTGTCGCCGCAGTCCATGTTTGGAGTGAAATCGGGCTTATATTTGCCACGAAGAATTTTTGCTACTTTTGAGCAAAGGCGACCGAGAACTTGGTCGGTGGCGTCGATTACGACCCACTTCTTGTTGATGGTTTCCGGTGTTGCGGAAAGTGTCTTATAACTTAAAGAATCCACTTTTGTTTGTTTTATTTGATTTTCAAATTCCTGGTTTTGAACGAATTCAGCGGTCTAAGACTCCGCTTTGCTTCGTCCTGTCTCAAAGCTTCGGCAGTTAGAAAGATCGGCCAAAATCCCGCTTCTGCCCATGGTTTGCAATGAGATCTGGATAAAATCGGCTTGCAAAATTACAAATTTTTTATGATATGGCAAAATATTTTTTATTTTTATTTCACTATTTTAGCCCCCGGTTGCTCTGAATTTTTATGAGATGGGGTCTTGGGTATAAAAAAGAGGATCCCGTCCGGAATCCTCTTTTTCTGTATCGTGCGTTGTTAAGATCAGTTCTTCTCAGCTTTGGCAAGCTGCTCTTTGAGTGCCTGAAGGGCACCGAGATCGCCAAGAGTGGTCTTCTCGATTGAAGGAGCGTCTGCGCGCTCTTCTTCCTGGCGTGCTTTGCGTTCTGCTCTTTCAGCGCGGTTTGCCTGGCGCTCTGCTCTCTGAGCGGCGCGGGTAGCGTCTTCTGCGATGCGGCTGTGGCTTAAGATGATGCGCTTGCTGTCTTTGTTGAATTCGATCACTTTGAAGTTGAGGGTGTCTCCGAGCTGTGCCTGGCTTCCATCTTCCTTCACGAGGTGCTTTGGAGTTGCGAAACCTTCTACGCCTCCTTCAAGAGTGATGACAGCGCCTTTGTCCATCACCTCAGATACGGTGCCTTCATGGATGCTGCCTACTGTGAAGCGGTTTTCGAATTCTTCCCATGGATTTGTCTCAAGCTGCTTGTGGCCGAGGCTCAGACGACGATTGTCCTTGTCGATTTCAAGCACCTGAACTTCGATTTCGCTTCCTACAGAAGTGAATTCGCTTGGATGTTTCACTTTCTTAGTCCAGCTGAGGTCTGAGATATGGATGAGGCCGTCGACGCCCTCTTCGATCTCTACGAATACACCGAAATTAGTGAAGTTGCGCACCTTGGCTGTGTGGTGGCTGCCGATAGCATACTTAGTCTCGATGTTCTCCCACGGATCGTTCTTGAGCTGCTTGATGCCAAGGCTCATCTTGCGGTCTTCGCGGTCGAGAGTCAGGATTACGGCTTCGATTTCGTCGCCTACCTTCAGGAAGTCCTGAGCGCTGCGGAGGTGCTGGCTCCAGCTCATCTCGCTTACGTGGATCAGGCCTTCTACACCCGGCTGAACCTCGACAAATGCGCCGTAGTCTGCCATAACGACAACTTTACCCTTGATGTGGTCGCCCACTTTAAGGTTGGCATCGAGGTTGTCCCAAGGATGGGGCATGAGCTGCTTGAGACCGAGGGCGATTCTTTTCTTCTCGTCGTCAAAGTCAAGGATAACCACCTTGATGTCCTGGTCGAGCTTAACTACCTCATGAGGATCGCTTACGCGGCCCCAGCTGAGGTCTGTGATGTGAACGAGGCCGTCAA
>CAMWJD010000126.1 GCA_947174515.1 uncultured Porphyromonadaceae bacterium | reverse complement strand
TTTGCAGAATATGGAATGGAATATCCCGATTATCCTTTCTACTGCACTCTCGCAGCATCTCGGCGCACTCTCAAACTCCCTTGCCATCAGCTACACGTCGTAGCTGCCGCTTGTGGCTATGACCTTGCAAATCATCACCACGCCCTTGCCGACGCCGAGGCCTGTGCTGCAATCGCTCTCAAACTTCTGTAATTTTTAGATAATTATACTTGACAATTAACTATAATTATTATGATTAAGTATCCAAAAGTCCGTATTTTGCTCACATTCGCTTCTCTGCTTGCAGCAAGTGCTACATTCGGAGCTCCGGATGATGTTGTAGTGCAGATGTCTAATGGCTCGGATTCTTATAAGGCTGATTTGAGTAAGATCTCCCGTATCACATTTCGGGGATCCTCAATGATAATAAAAGCAGCCGGAGAGCCTGACGTGTCTATTCCTGTTCGTAATATCGAGCGCATGGTGTTCGATCTCAACACCTCCTCAGCTGAAGAGATGGAGTCAGCTTTGTCAGAAGATCTGACTTTTATTGTGGAACATAAAAAAGTCAGAATAGTCTCTGCAACCGGCGGAGATGTCCAGATGCATGTGTTTGATGCTTCCGGACGTCAAGTCGATGTCGTGTCCGGCGCAAGTGAGGCAGAATATGATTTCTCTGACAAGAACACAGGGGTATATATTATCACCTCATCAGGTAAAAGCATAAAGTATCTAAATAAATAAAGCCTAAAAGACAATAATATGAAAAAAATATTTGCCATTATATCATTATGTTGCATTGTAGTAAGTGCCATAGCGATTGAAGTTGTTCCTGCAATGGTAGTGAAACTCAAAGACGGCAGCCGTCAGGAATTCGCTATCTCCGATATAGAGGAGATCACATTTTTGACCGGCGATGAAACCGACCCTGAAGGGAATATCGACATAGAAGTCACACAGCTTACAGTAGGCTCTGTCAAAGCTACATTCAAAGCAGAAGATCCAACCATGACATTCCTGTTTGGAATAGTGTCGAAGGAAAAATTTGATGAGATCGGAGGTGACAGTGAGTTCCTTGATTATGAGATTTCCCGTCTCACGTCTGACGCCGATGAATGGTGGTTTGATTCTCTTGCCGATTATCTTGATTTTCTCCTCTCTGACTGGAATCCTGACGATCAGAAACTAAACCGCGATAATCTCTTGATCGACACCGATTATTATCTCTATGCTTATGGCATCACCACTTCAGGAGAATTAACCACGGGCCTTATCAAAAAGCCTGTGCACACTCCCGGCTATATGGACGTGAATTTCAATCTGAAGGTCACTGATATTTCATCTTCTTCAGCCACACTGGCTGCATTCCCCGACAATCAGTCGACCTATTATTATCTTGGTTTCATAACCAAGAGTGAATTCGACAATGAATTTAATGGCGATGAAGAGTATGTGGTCAACAATGCCCTGGCATCTATACGCATGGCAATAGGGAATGACGGATCTAAACTCGGAGAGATGGCATCGGTAAGAAAGGGTGATGGAACCCAGCAGCTTACCCACCTCACTCCTGATACGGAATATTATTGCCTTGCATTCGGAATAGATGAGAGTGTGTTGGCATCAACGACATTGTCAAAGATTCCTTTCAAGACATCTCCTGTAGAAATCACAGATAAATGCACATTTGATGTGACCGTAGCGTCTGTGGAGCCAATGTTTATTAATCTTGATGTCAAGCCCAGCGATCCGTCAACACGTTATTTTGTGACAATCCGCAAGACTGCAGACACAGCTTCGCTTACTCCTACACAAGTGGCGGATAATGAGATTGCATTTCAGAATGGATTCCAACCCCCTATCGACTGGAGTTCTGATCCGCGAGTTTTTACAGGCGACCGCATCCTTAATTCACGCAAGAATCTCGGAGTGACAATAATTATGCCTTCTACTGAATATACAGCCTATGTTTTTGGTGTCAGTCCCGAAGGTGTCCGTACTACTGCAGTGTCAACACTCAGTATCACCACGCCGGCTCCACAGCCTTCGTCAATGACTCTTAAGATTTCGGATATATCCGCAGGCGGAGAATCTGATCCAAACGACTGGACCGGCTGGGGCGATAAGATATGCTATTTCTCTTACAGCGTAACTCCATCGGTCGACAATCAATATTATTATACCGGAGCAGTGCAGAAATCAGCCTATGAGAAGTTCGCGTCCGATGCTGATTTTATGGAAGAGGTGATCAAAACCGCGGGTGAAACAATAATGATGAATTGCTACATGGGTAGCAACAATAGCGCGCTCACATCTTTCCCGGCTCCATTCAAGATTACTTCCGACTATGCAGGTAGGTCAATATCCAACGGTCAGGATTATTATATCTTTACATTCGGTTATGCCGGAATTGCCACTACTCCGTTATTCAAGGAAGAAGTTAAGGCAGACAACGGTTCAAGTTCTACCGGAGGAGGAGACTGGGACTGGAGCGACTTTTGACAGGATATCTGACTCTCCTTAGATATTTTTGAGACACATTGAATCGCAGCTATGGGTTACATCACCATGGCTGCGATTGCTTTATGCCGGATCTAAGAGCCCGTTTCAAATTTATGAGGTGGGCTCTTGGTTAAAGAATCATGCAGGTGTTTGCAGATGTCGGAGAATATGCTTATCTTTGCAGAAGCATACCTATCTACTTCCTATACTACATGACATGAAACGTAATTGTATAAAAATCTTCTCGCTTATCGCGTTGATCGTAGCTGGCGTGTCGTCAGCCTTCGCTGCAGATAAGTGTGTCTCAGGCCTTAATGCCAAAGACTTCAAGAAATATTGGCTCATTGAGTCAGAGGGTCCTTGTAAGGTTACTTTTCAAGGAGACACGGCCGAATTTGTTGCTCCGAAAGGATTGAGCGTCTGGCGCAAAGACAAGATGAGCGGACGAACTGTGATTGAATATGATGCACAAGTCGTCTCGGAAGGAACCGACGACCGTCTCAGCGATCTCAACTGTTTCTGGATGGCTTCCGATCCAAATGCCCCGGATCCATTTAAAAACATTAATAAAAGAGGCGGTAAATTCGTCAATTCCTACGCGTTGCAGCTCTATTATCTCGGCTATGGCGGTAATCATAACACCACGACTCGTTTCCGTCGCTACACAGGTGATGAGAGGGGTGCGGAGGATGAAACATTCCGTCCGGCAATCATCAAGGAATACACCGATGCCGATCATCTTCTGAAACCGGGCAAATGGTATCATATCAAGATAACACACGATGGCCTTCGCACGCAATACTTTATCGATGGCGAGCGCATAGTCGACTTTCGTGATCCGGCTCCACTCACCGAAGGTTGGTTTGCTTTCCGCACGACACTTAGCCGTACGCGCCTGACCAACTTTTCATACTCCTGCCAGCCACTGCAGGAGACTGATGTGCCTCTTGCCTGGGTGGGCGCTGCCCCTGAATCTGACGTGCCTGTCACTTTCGGCGTCCCATTCGATGCAGGTGCCGTCTCAAAGACGACTCCTCTTTCCATCGCATCAGGAGATAATGACATACTTACCGAAAGCTGGCCGTTGGCATTCTGGCCGGACGGCACGGTGAAGTGGGCTGCCGTATCCGGTACAATACCTGCCGGATCTGAAAACCTTACAGTGCGAATAGGTCGGCAAACTAAGAAAAAATCCAATAAAGGCAAAAAGCAACTCCTGGCAGAAGATGACGGCAAGCGTATATTGGTGCGCGCCGGCAATTCGAATGTCTATATCCCTAAAGTGACTTCTCCCGATCTGATTGTAGAAAACATAATAGACTCTATAGTCACGGATGGAGTAAAAACCGCTGTTGATGGTCGTCTCGTCGGGAGTGTGAAGGATTCCCCTTGCGTAGGCTCTGTCAATGCTACCGGCATGAAGAGCCGTCTGCTCTATTCCGGCATCGAAAGGAATGGCACTGAGCGGGCTGTCATATATCTGAAAGGTGTCCATCGTTCTGATGATGGCCGTGAGTGGCTGCCCTGGACGATCCGTCTCTCTGCTTTCGGCACCAGTCCCGAAATCAAGATGACCCACTCGTTCATTTTCGATGGAGATCAGGATAAGGATTTCATCTCTGCGCTTGGTGTGGCTTTCGATGTCCCGATGCGAGAACGCGCCTACAATCGTCACGTGGCTTTCTCTACTGCAGACGGAGGTGTCTGGAGCGAACCGGTCCAGCCACTCGTAGGTCGCCGTGTCCTCCGCAATCCGATTTCCGGGCAATTCACTCCTTCCATACAAGAAATGCAGATGAGAGGAGAGAAGGTATTCGACTATGAAGAATTTGACGAAGCCGGGAAAAAACTTATCGATGAGTGGGCTGAATGGGATGGTTTCCGCTTATCACAGAATGGTCCTGATGGTTACACAATCCGTAAGAAAGCCACTCCCGATTCTCCGTGGATAGGTACTTTCGGCGGCCATAGGGCGCAAGGAACTGTCTACGTCGGCGACGTAGATGGAGGACTTGCAGTTTCAATGAAAGATTTTTGGCAGTCTTATCCATCCGGACTTGAGGTGTCAGGCGCCCGCACGCCTGCCGCTACTCTCACCGCTTGGCTTTGGAATCCTGATGCCGAGGCAATGGACCTCAGACATTACGACGATCGTCCCCACGGACTCAACTCCAGTTATGAGGATGTGCAGGAAGGTATGAGCACTCCTTTCGGTATAGCCCGCACTTCAAGCTTGACTATTCGGCCGGACGATGGCTATAAAGGAAAAGCTGACTTTGCGGCAATGGCGGCGGCTGCGGGCATGGAAAGTGTATTACTCCCGACTCCGGATTACCTGCGGCGCCATAAGGCTTTCGGAATATGGGGACTTCCTGACAGAAGCACTCCCGCTCGTGCCGAAGTTGAAGATCGTCTTGATGATTATGCTGAATTCTACAAAAATGCAATAGAAGAAAACCGTTGGTATGGCTTTTGGAATTATGGTGATGTGATGCATGCCTATGACCCGGTGCGCCATACCTGGCGTTACGATGTAGGAGGATATGCCTGGGATAATACGGAACTTGGAAGCAATCTATGGCTCTGGTATCAGTTCTTGCGTACTGCCGATCCTGAGTTATGGCGAATGGCAACCGCTATGACACGCCATGCATCCGAAGTCGATGTCTATCATATCGGACCAAATGCCGGTCTTGGTAGCCGTCACAATGTGAGCCATTGGGGTTGCGGAGCGAAAGAAGCCCGTATCAGCCAGGCAGGTTTCAACAGAATTATGTATTATCTGACAGCCGATGAGCGTCTTGGTGATCTCATGAGCGATGTGACCGACTCCGATCAAAAACTATATACTATCGACCCGATGCGCCTCGCCCAACCTCGTGAACAATATCCATGCACAGCTCCGGCCCGTCTGCGCTTCGGTCCTGACTGGCTTGCATATGCAGGAAATTGGATGACTGAATGGGAGAGGACTGAAAACACTGCTTACCGCGACAAGATACAGGCCGGGATGAAGAGTATCTGTGCCCTTCCGAGCCGTCTCTTCACCGGACCGCTTGCCCTTGGTTATGATCCCGCTACAGGAATCATCACTTCAGAATGTGATTCGACTCTTCAGACCACTAACCATCTGATGACTATAATGGGTGGATTTGAACTCAACAACGAGCTTATGGAGCTAATCCCTGATAAGGATTGGGAAGAAGCATGGCTCGAACATGCCACTCATTATAAAAAGAAATCACGTGAAATTCTACGTAATAAATTCCGGGTTTCTCGCCTCCAGGCATATTCCGCTTGGAAGAATAGCGACAAAGAAAAGGCCGCTGAAGCATGGCATGATCTGCTGACCACCTCCGAGCATGCCGAGGCTCCTCGTATGGTGGTGAGTGTTATCGAAGGTGCTGAGGTGCCGGCCCCTATGCATGAGGCGTCTCCAATCAGCACTAATGATGCCGCTCTTTGGAGTCTCGATGCTATTTATATGCAGGAGGTGATTCCTCAAGATTAAATATTAATGATTTGACAAAAGAAAAAGCGGCCTGATGGTCGCTTTTCTTCTTTATGTGAAGGTGGCTGCTTATTTACCGGCCTCCTCTTTGATCTTGGCAAGTGCCTCGATCGGAGTGTATGTGTTGCGCGCTTTCCGGTTGAATGTGATTTTGATGGTGTCGCTGTTGGCGATATAGTTGACATACATGTCGGTGCTGTCGTTGCCTACTGTCACGGGATTCCCTTTTGCATCTGTAGCTGTATAGATGCTGTCTGCTTTCTGAAATCCCTTGTCAAGCATCAAAAGATTCTTGATTTTTGTGCGATTGCCGTTTTCATATACGAACACAGCTGATTGTTCCGGACTGAGAGCGTAGATCACGCGTCCGTCGAACTGCCCTTTCCGGCTGTCTTTCCCTTTTATGTCGAAATATACGGCATCATAAATACCGCTTTCCACCGGTTGCTCGGCATAAAACGCCTCGTCGGCAGCTTGAGCCTCAGCTTCTTTCTCTTTGTTTGCATTGCCGCCGCAAGATGCCATAATTATGGCAAGACCAAAAAGTCCAAAGATTTTAAATGTTTTCATGTTTTAGTAAATTGGGGTTATATTCACATAGTTATAACATTTTCGGACCGCTAAAAGTTATGACACGATTTTTATTCCGTCCCCGATTATGTGGTTCGCATCATGAATTATGAATTATATAGGCAACTTTTGCCCTCTCTATGCGTTATAAAAGTAAAGAAAGATATGGAAAGATGGAATGGGTGCGATCTCTCCGGTATTGTTAAACTTAAATCTTATTGACTATGGACGTTAAGATCAAAGCAATTCACTTCGACATCAGTGACAAACTCGAAGCCTTCACAAATAAGAAAAT
>CAMWJD010000125.1 GCA_947174515.1 uncultured Porphyromonadaceae bacterium | reverse complement strand
ACGATCAGCATGACTGATTTGCTTCTGATTTTCTCTAATGTTGCCATTCTGAAATTATACTGTAAGTAGTTGATTAATACAAAACAAACCCCTCCGCATAGAAATATTCGGAAGGTTTCGGCACGGAAAAGCGCTGAAATACCTCGCAAAGTTAATAAAAAAAATTCAATAATTTGGAATTTAAAATTAAATTTTATTGTCGGTTTGAGATTTTTCAGGGCGTTGCGGCAAGGTGTTCAACTTTTTTTTAACTATATTGTATTAGTATTATAGAAATTTTAGAAATTTTTATGAATATACGTAAGATTACACATTAAACTATATACTAAAATGAAAAAGACACTATTATTCATACTCGCCGCCGTGGCCACGACAACAGGTATGGCACAAGCAGTTGTCAGTCTTGACAGCTGTCGCCGTATGGCCTTGCACAACAACAAGGCGATACGGATAGCAGAGGAGAATATCAGGGGGGCCGGGTATGCGCGCGATGCAGCCAGAGCCGCCTATCTCCCCGGAATAGATTTTTCCGGAGGCTACGTTCACAATCAGCGTCAGATAGCACTGCTGGGTGAGGATGCCAAGCTTCCGACCATGAGCTTCGACCCGAAGACCATGAGCTACAATTACAATATTCTGATGGGACCTGACGGAAAGCCGGTGACGAATCCGGCCAACGGACAGCCCATTCCCAGTGAAGTGGCTGTTATTCCTAAAGAAGCTATGACATATGACACGAGAAATGTCTTTTTCGGGGCGTTCACATTGACTCAGCCTATTTATTTAGGTGGATCGATTCGTGCGTTGAATCAGATCGCGAAACATGGTGAGAGTATTGCCCGGTCGCTGAAAGATGTCGCCGAGCAGGATGTCCTGCTGAGTGTCGATGAAGCTTATTGGCAAGTGGTGTCGCTTGTCGAAAAACGCAATCTTGCGCAAAGCTTTGTCAACTTGGTCGACTCTTTGCGCCAAAGCGTTGTGGATATGAAAGAGGAAGGAGTGGCAACAAAATCCGACGTGTTGAACGTAGACGTTAAATATAATGAGGCATGCATTATGCTGACCAAAGTTGAGAACGGGCTTTCTCTTTCAAGAATGGCTCTCGCGCAGATTTGCGGGCTTCCGGTAGATTCACAGATGATCCTGTCGGATGAAGCGTCAGAGAATCTGGAGGCGGATATGACGATCCCGGTTGTCAATATGCAGGACGTATATGCACGGCGCTCTGATCTTGAAGTTCTTAGAAAAGGGATCGACCTGATGAAAAGCAAGGAAAATCTCTCGCTTTCAGCAATGTTGCCCAAGTTGGCGGCATTCGGATCTTACTCTTTCTCCAACCCTAATGTAAACAATGGTTTTGAGAAGAAATTCGGAGGTGGATTTTCTGTAGGCGCGATGCTCACGGTCCCTATTTGGCATTGGGGCGGCAACTACAATAAATTTAGAGCATCTAAATCGCAGACTGCCGCTCAGAAACTGCTGTTGGAAGACATGGAAGAGAAAGTAAGTCTTCAGGTGAGCCAAGCGCAGTATAGCTACAATGAAGCTTTCAAGACCTACGATATGACTCAGCATAACATGAAGAGTGCGCAGGAAAATCTTCAGAACGCGGAATATGCGTTCAAAGAGGGTGTCCTGACAACTGATGATGTTCTGGCAGCCCAGACTGCTTGGCTGAAAGCCAAATCGGAAGTGATCGATGCTCAGATCGCAATCCGTCTTTGCCACACTTATTTGAGCAAAGTCACCGGAAGCCTTAAATAATTCTAAATTCTAAATTATTAATTCTAAATTGTTATGGAACAACATACTAATTACACAACGCAGACGCCTGACCCGGCAGAGGTGAGCGCAAAAGAAAAGTCTTTGATATTCACAATCGTCATTGTGCTGCTGATCATAGCGGCGATGGCTGTAGTAGGATTCATATTTATCAAGCCGGCCCCCGACACCATCCAGGGTATGGGAGAATCTACAGAAGTCAGAATCTCAGGGAAACTTCCGGGTAGAGTGACCAAGCTCTTCGTGGAGGAAGGACAGCATGTAAAGGCCGGTGACACTCTTGTGCATATTCACTCTTCGCTTGTGGAGGCCCGTCTTGCTCAGGCTGAAGCGATGGAAGATGCATCAAAAGCTACCAACCGGAAAGTTGATGCCGGCACTCGCAAGCAGATCGTAAATTCAGCCCGCGATGTCATGAACCAGGCAGCCGCGGCTACCGGCATTGCCAAGAAGACTTATGACCGCATGGAGAATCTCTTCAATAAAGGGGTGGTGAGCGAACAGAAGCGCGACGAGGCAAAGGCGGCCTACGAGGCGGCCAAAGCCGGAGAAGCGGCGGCAAGAAGCCAATATGAACTTGCTTTGGCCGGTCCTCAGGCTGAAGATAAGGCTGCCGCCGAATCTATGGTGAAGGTTGCGCAAGGAGGTGTGAATGAAGTCGATGCTCTTCTTGAAGATCAATATCTGCTTGCTCCGGTAGATGGGATAATCACTGTGGTGTATCCAAATGTCAGTGAACTTGTGGCCACCGGCGCACCGATCATGAATCTTCAGATGGACGATGACCATGCTGTTTTCAATGTGCGCGAGACTTTGCTTAAAGACATCACCGAAGGGTCTAAGATCCGTGTGAAAATTCCGGCTCTTGACAAAGAGGAAGTGATGACAGTGTTCTATATTCGCGATCTGGGAACATATGCAAACTGGCAGGCTACCAAGTCGACCGGTGACTATGACGCCCGTACATTCCAGATCAAGGCAAGACCTGAAAAGAAAATTGAGAATTTCCGACCCGGTATGAGCGTCGTGTATCTCGGAGTTGAAAAATAAATTTGTTTAGCTGTTTAATCATTTAAATTTTTATATCTTGGAAAAATAAAAATTCTTGCAAGTTAAACGATCATACATTTAAACAATTAAACAGTCAAACGATTAAACACCATAGATATGAGTGGATTCAGGCAAATATTCAAAAGGTCGGTCATACAGATGACCGGACGCCCGATCTATTGGGTTGCCATGTTTGTTTTGCCCCTTTTTCTGATGCTCATGCTCACCAATATGATGGAGTCTGGCTTGCCTGACAAGGTGCCGGCAGCCATCGTAGACAAGGACGGAACCGCCCTGTCGAGGGAAATCACCCAGAATTTAGGATCCTTGCAGATGGTGGATCTCGTAGACCAAAGCAACTCTTACACTGAGGCGCGCCACAAGATGCAGGAAGGTGAGATTTTCGGATTTTTCATGATTCCGGAAAACTTTGAGCAGGATCTGTTGTCGGGCAAATCCCCTACGATAACGTTCTACACTAACATGACATATTTTGTGCCGGCATCCTTGCTTTTCAAGTCGTTTAAGACTACGGCCTTGATGTCAAAAGCCGGTATCATGCTGAATATCGCGGAGACTGCAGGAATTTCGGCCGATGAGGTGGTGCCGATGATGCAACCGGTGAATATTGTCAGCAGAGGGCTTGGAAACCCCGGGCTAAATTATGCTATCTATCTTTGCAATTCTTTCGTGCCGTGTGTGTTTCAGCTGATGATAATGCTGATGGTATGTTTCTCCTTAGGTGAGGAAATCAAATATGGCACGTCTCCAAGGTTGATGCAGTTGGCCGGAGGGAATATATACAAGGCTATCGCTGCCAAGATATTGCCGCAGACCATAGGATGGTGGGTCATGATTCTCTTCATGGAGTCTTGGCTTTACTTCTGGCAAGGTTATCCGATGCACGGAAGCTGGTGGTGGTTTACTGTCTCTGAATTGATGTATGTAGTGGCTTGCCAATGCTGCGCTGTTTTCTTCTTCGGAGTGTTGCCCAATCTTAGGTTCAGTCTGTCGGTTTGCTCTCTGCTTGGAATTCTATCTTTCTCATTGGCGGCTTTCTCATTCCCGGTCGAAAGCATGTATGGAGGAATAGCGATTTTCAGCTATCTCATGCCGATACGCTATAATTTCCTTATCTATATAGATCAGGCATTGAATGGCATCGACATATGGTATTCGCGCTGGTGGTATGTGGCATACATAGTGTATATGTTGCTTCCTTTCACACTGATGTGGAGAATTAAGAAAGATTTCGAGAAGCCGGTCTACATACCGTAATGCATTATGAATTATGAATTAATAAGACGATGGGAATTTTTGTAAAATCATATATTAAGGAGCTGAAGCTGATGACGCATGATATCGGCATCATCCTCTTTCTGGCGTTCCTTCCGCTCGCTTATCCGATTATCTACTCCCTGATTTACAATCCGGAGCAGGTGAGGGATGTAAGGATGGTGGTTGTCGATCATGACAGGTCATCGCTTTCGCGAGAGCTGGTGCGCAACCTTGATGCGACCCAGGAAATCCGTATCATAGGGTATGCAGTCGACCTTGGAGAAGGGAAAAAGGCAATGAACAGCCATAAGTGCTACGGTATTCTGGAGATTCCCGAGGGTTTTGAAAAGAAAGTAGGCCGCGGGGAGTCATCACCGGCCGTGCTCTATTCTGAAATGAGCCTTCTTCTCCGTTATAGAGGCTTCCTGGTGGCCACCACCAACGTGGCGCAAGCTATGGGTGCCGAAATATTAAATGAAAAAATCAGCGAGAGTGTTCCGCTCGCCGAGACCATTATATCAGGCGATCCGTTAGGAGTTGAGAATATCACCATGGGCAACCTTGAGTCAGGATTTGACTCATTCATCATGCCCGGTGTGCTTGTATTGATATTGCAGCAATGCCTGATATTGGCCATCGGTATGACGGGCGGCGCAAAAAGGGAAAAGCCGTGGCTTTACAGGGATGTGGACCGGGCTACTGCGTGGGGTACATTGAAGTCCATGTCCGGAGCCGGGTTGGCTTATCTTACCGTGATAATTGTGGCATGCGTATATATGCTGCATTATGTGCCTTTGATATTCCGCTTCCCAATGGCCGGAAATCCATTTGAAATACAAGTGTTTATTCTGCCTATGGTGATAGCTTCCATTGCTCTTGGTTTCTGCTTTCAGGCTTTCTGCCGGGAGAGAGAATCAGTATTTGTGCTTTGGGTAGTGACATCGGTAGCCTTCCTGTTCCTTTCCGGGCTGACCTGGCCGCGATTTGCGATGGGACCTGTATGGCATACAGTTTCAGACCTTGTGCCTGCAACTTACGGAGTGGAAGGTTTCATTCGCATGAATACCAACGGCGCTACATTGTCTCAAGTGAGCGGCGATTATATAGCGCTATGGATCCAGGCAGTTGGATATTCCGTATTGGCGTTCCTTGTGCAGCGGTTCTACGTAATGCCAACTCGCATCAAAGCCCTCAAGTACCCCGGAGCAGTCCCCATTCCTTGATGGCGGTGACCTTATTACCTTCGGTTTTCTCGAATGAAAACCGGAGGTTATATTTGCTTCCGGAGACGAGCCGGAGCGATTCCAAGTCGGTCGCGATACTTAGCTACAGTACGCCGGCTGATATTCAGACCCTTTGTTAGGAGGGTCTGTGTTATTTTTTCATCACTCAGGGGATGATTGCGGTCTTCAGCATCCACTACGCGGCGTATTTCTGCTTCAATCTTACGGTTTGTCAACGCATCGGTCTCTTCTTCGCCTGAATTATCACCGACAGTGTCGCTGAAAAAGAAGCGCATCGGAAGTATGCCCCAAGGCAACGCCACGTATTTATTGGCAGTGCATCGCGAGATGACCGAGGGATCCTGACCTGTCAATTTTGCTATATCCTTGATCATCATCGGCCGCAGGCGATATATGTCTTCAGTGTCGAAATATTCTCTTTGCAGTTTGACTATTGCTGTCGTCACCGACAACATTGCCTGCTGGCGCAGCTGAAGGGATTTTATGAAGTCGCGGGCATCGTTGTAGCGGTTGAGGATGAAATCACGATCGGCATTATCCTTGAGTTTTTCCAACCTCTTTTTCATGTCGGTTTCGGCTTGTGAAAAGGTCTCGCTTATTCGGAGTTCTGGTATTCGATTGTTGAGCGTGATGACCGGTTGGTCACCTGAGGTGTCTATGATTACATCCGGTATTATGGTATTGGTGCCTGTGGCGGCTGAATCTACGGTGGCTCCGGGTTTTGGATTAAGGGTGCGGATAAGGTTGATCGCGGCATCCACACGTTGCTGAGATATGCGGAGACGGGAAACCAAAAGATGGGTATGGAGCATAGAGAATGCTTCGTATTGCTCATTTAAGATGCGCAGGGCATCATCGCGTTGCTGAGACTGAGGAAGATATTCAAGTTGGATCGAGAGGCAATCAGCGAGCGATACTGCTCCCACACCATGAGGCTCAAGAGATCTTACAGCTTTCAGAGCCTTGTCCATTACGGATTGCGGAAGATCTATTCCTTCGGAAAAAGCAAGATCGTTGACAAGAAACGCAGGATCGCGTTGCAGTCGGCCATTTGAGTCGAGATTGCCGACAATGAAGCGAGCGGCAGTAAGCACATCGTGGTCAAGATGCAGCTGTCCGAGCTGTGAAAGCAGGAAATCATAAAGAGATGGGGCATTTTCAGCAATTGGCATCTCAGTGTATTCATCTGATGAAGCCTGGCGTCGGTTGGAAGAAGACCATTCTATTTGTGATGGCGATAATGACGGCTCCGAGTCGTGGTAGGTTTCGGCATCTACAGCCTCAAGAGCCGGATTTGCCTCCATCTCGCGTTCCACTTCCTCATCGAGTTCGGGCGCGTTCATCTCAAGCATCTTCACGAAGCGAAGCTGCTGTTGGGTGAGACGCTGGGTGAGGCGCTGCTCCATCGCAATATTCTGCCGGCTCTTTTCCATAGCGCAAAATTAAGCATTTTTGAGGAAATAGCCAAATTGTATTTCACGCAAGGGGCACCGGGGTGTTGGGAACGCAGAGTCTAAGATTCACCCCGATAAACTTGTAGGTACGCACGGCTCGTGCGTCCGCATGCTTCAAAAGCGTTTTGAATTTAGTGAT
>CAMWJD010000124.1 GCA_947174515.1 uncultured Porphyromonadaceae bacterium | reverse complement strand
TAAAAAATTATCCCGGATTAATAAACCAATGGGCGATATAAATGTTAAATTAATAAAGAAACCCTAAAAATACTAAAAGACATGAAAAATATTGATGATCCTCAGACCGGCCAACCGAAAGGCTTTCGCATTGGCTTCAACATCTTCATGATGATTGTGTATATCGCAGTAGGCGTACTTTTCTTCACCGGCTTCTTCAACATTGACAATAAAGTGATCAGCTATTGCGTGGGCGGACTGCTCATAGCCTACGGAATATGGAGAGGTATCAGGATGTATATCGTCAATAAAGACGAATAGACCTCCCAACGGATTATGACCGATAACCTATAAGAATAATACGATGAAGCATATAAAAAACTTACATATAGCATTGAAAACGATGTCGCTTGGAGTAATCTTAGCGGCATTTGCGGTAGGATGCAGTCCTATTAAAAGAGGAGAATATGCAAATGGGAGTGCCACTATGTATTGTGACGATGGGTTCCGCCAGATATTGCAGGAAGAGATAGAGGTGTTTGAATATCAGTATCCCAACAGCGCTATCATTCCATTTTACGTAGATGAGCAAACGGCCATGGACTCATTGCTTGAAGACAAGACTCAGCTTGTAGTGACCACCCATGAATTGACACAAGATCAAATCAAATATATAAAAGACAAATATCGCAGAATCGTCAGGCAACGTTGCATAGCGGTAGACGCGGTGGCCCTGATTGTCAATAAAGATAATCCGGTATCTTCACTTACACTTGACGACATCAAAGATATCATCAATGGCAACATTTCCTCATGGAGTCAGCTGGCGGTTCCTGATGATGGCAAGATAAAACTGGTGTTTGACAATCAAGGAAGTTCAACTGTGAGCTATATGCGAGAGAAATTTCTTGGTGAAAACGGGAAAGTTTCAGACAATCCGAACGCGTATGCACAGAAAGACAATGCGGAAGTGTTTGATATCGTAAAGAAAGATAAGGATGCTATCGGCATTATCAGCGTAAGCTGGCTTGGATCAGACCTTCAGGAAGCCAAGAATGTTCCCGTTGACAAAAGAATGGAAGACTATGCAGTGGAAAACGATACGATAGCCACTAATCTCACCACAGAAGTAAAAATATTGAAAGTATCGAATCCTGTAGAGGAAAATGATTATTCCACAGTGGGATACATGCCTTATCAAGCTTACATCAACAGCGGGGAATATCCGTTGTTCCGAAAAGTTTATATGATAAGTACAGCCACAAAGAGCAGCGTACTCAATAGCTTCTATGATTTCACGAGTGGCTTCATCGGACAGAAAATCATTTCCAAGACCGGGATCCTCCCCTACCACATGAGTAAGCGAATGGTGAATTTGCAGTGAGACCACATCTTATGATTTGCCAAGAATCAATAGCACCCTAAACTATATATGAACACCAAGCCGCTTAACAAAAGAGACTCTCTACCCCATCCCTTTACTATACATGAAGGGATGGAATTTTTTATAAATTTTGCTTCTCAAGACTAAACTTCACATAAAAATATTTGTCAAATTCATAGAAAATCGTTAAATTTGCATTTGGTATCAGCGCAAAAACACTGATAATAACGAAAGAGAAAAGACAAAAAAGTAAAGGAACAAAACAAATAACGTATATAATAATGAAGATCAGAACATTATTTGCAGCCTCACTTGCAGTTGTTGCAATGGGCGCATCAGCACAAACCCATCAGGAGGGTGCTGAATACTACAAAGCAGACCAACTTGACAATGCCAAGGAGCTGCTTCTACGCAACCTTAACAATGCAGGCACTGACAAGGCAATAGCCAACTATTATCTTGGATTGATTGCAAGCGATGAGAACAAGCTTGATGAAGCGCAGAAGTATTTTGAAGCAGGTATTGAGGCTAATCCAAATTATGCCAACAACTATATCGGTCTTGGAGGTCTGGCTCTTAAAAAAGGAGATAAGAAGACAGCCGGCGAACAATTCAAAAAGGGCGAGAGCCTTGTAAAGAAAGATGCAGCGGCAGAAATCGCGATAGCCCGCGCATATTATGATGCAGATCCTGTAGGGTATGCAAAAGAGATTGAGGGCAAAGTGGCAAAAGCGCGGAAGATCAATCTTCAGTCTCCGGCCATCTATATTTTTGAGGGCGACCAGGAAAAAGACATGAAGAACTGGGGAGGCGCAGCCGGTAAATATGAAATGGCAAAAAGCTATGATGCCAATGCGACTGAGGCATATGTCAAGTATGCGAACCTCTACACTCAGGTGAATCCTCAGTATGCGATCACCATGCTTAAGGAGCTTCTTTCTGTCAATCCAACATCTGCACTTGGACAAAGAGAGCTTGCAAATGCATATTACAACAAGAAAGACTACGCGGACGCCGCCCGTGAATATGGTGTTTACGTAAAGAACCCCAACCACTTCAAGCAGGATGAGGATCGCTATGCATTCCTTCTCTTCTATAGCCAGGACTACAAGAAAGGATATGACTATGCGACTCAGCTATTAGCATCGAATCCGGGCAATTTCACAGCTCGCCGTTATCAATTCATGAATGCCGCCAACCTTCCTGAAATGGCAGACAAGCTTGTTCCGATGGCTGAAGAACTGCTTGCCGCCCACAATGCGAACCCTGATAAGAATAAGTTTGCAGCTATCGACTTCATTCTCATTGCAGAAGAGTTCGTAAAAGCAAAACGTGCAGATGAAGCGATCACAGTCCTTCAGGAAGCCATCAAGGAAATGCCGGAAAACGCCAATTTCAACAAGCAGCTGGCAATGACCTATGTAGAGACTGAAAACTTCTCCGGAGCATCTGACACATTTGAGGGCTTCATCGCCAAGAGCGAGAATCCCGGCTACAACGACTACATTCAGCAGGCCATCTTCAGCTTCTACGCAGGAGTAGAAAACAAACAGAAAGCTGATCAGGCAAAAGCAGACACCTACTTCAACAAAGCTAAGGCAAACGTAGAGAAAGCGCAAGCCGAGATTCCGGACAACTACAAGCCGAAGAAAATTCTCGGTGATATAGCACTCCAATATGCGACAAATGACGATGAAGTAAAAACAGCTGCCTTCCCAATGTATAGTGAAGCTGCAGAACTCCTTGAAAAGAGTTCTGATCCGAGTCGTTACAAATCAGATGCAAAGACCATCTACAACTATCTCGGCAACTACTATCTTGACCATAAAGATGTGGCAAAGGCAAAGGAAAACTTCAATAAATATCTGCAATATGATCCTGAAAATGAAGGATATCGTAAATTCGTAGAAGGCCTCAAAGAGTAATATCCAAGCAGTTCTAATTTATCATATCAAAGATTTTTACGAACTACTTGAATATATGCATCTCTAATAAAAATCGGTCTGCTTAGGCAGACCGATTTTTTTGTATGATTTTATATTGATTTTTTGCTTAATTAGCGAATTTTAATTAATTTTGTATTTTAGAGCCCATCTCATATGATTTAAAAGCCTACCGGGCGCTTTGGGGTGATGGATTTTTTGAAAGGAAATAACATTCATTTAATATACCAAATAGGTATGGGAATAGAAATCAATATAAAAAAGGGACTTGACATTCCCCTTTCGGGGAAAGCAAAAGGGAAGCCGGAAACCGTAAAAGCTGAACTTGTGGGCATATGTCCGGAAGATTTCCCGGGTTACACATGGAAATGTGATGTAAAACCGGGTGATACGGTGGCGAAAGGGTCACCCTTGTTTCATGCAAAAGAGGCAGAAGGGATTAAGCTTATATCTCCGGCATCCGGCACAGTAGAGGAAATACGCCGTGGTGAACGTCGCAGAATTCTCGCAGTCACCATCAGGACCGGCGAAGAGGCTACCCTTCAAATTGAAGCTGATACTCTTACCGACAAATTGAAACTGAGCGGACTCTGGGCCCTGATGCGCCAACGTCCGTATGACGTGGTTCCCGCAGAAGGAGCAAGTCCGCGAGACATCTTCGTCCAGGCATTTGACTCATCACCCCTTGCAGGAAATGTGATTCCCACTCACATTGCTGAATACCTTGAATCCGGTCTTGAGGCATTAAAGACCCTTACAAAGGGGAATGTATATCTTGCTGTAAGACCCGGCCAGGGAATACGAACTAAAGCAGCCAAAGTACTGGACATGACAGGCCCCCATCCTGCCGGAAATGCAAGCGTTCAGATAGCTGCGGTCGCACCGGTCAACAAAGGGGAGACTATCTGGACTTTAGATGCCGGGACGGCGGCAAGGATCGGTATGCTTGTGAAAAAAGGTTACTGTGACTATCGTGCTGAAGTTGCCATAACAGGACCGGCAGCCGAAAAGCCGAAAAAAGTGGTCACAGAGATTGGAGCATCCCTGAATGTGATACTGAAGGGAGAACTGAAGGAAGATGCGAGTCTTCGAGTGATTTCAGGAAATGTTCTGACAGGAATCAAAGTGAATCCGACAACGGACTTCTTGAGATTTCCCTATCGCCAGATCACCATAATTGAAGAGGGAGACAAAGCAGATGAATTTATGGGCTGGGCTTCCATGAGTCCAAAGAAATTCAGTATAAAGCGCACTTTCCCGGCATTCTTGAGAGGACTTGAAAAGCCATTCAATTTTGACGCACGCATCAAGGGTGGACATAGGGCGATGATCTTGAGTGGAGAACTTGACAAAGTGTTCCCGTTTGATATCTATCCTGAATACCTGATTAAGGCAATGAAAGCAGGGGATTATGACCGGATGGAAAAACTTGGCATCTATGAAGTGGCTCCTGAAGACTTTGCACTACCGGAATTCGTTGACACATCGAAGCAAGAACTTCAGAAACTGACGCGCGAGAGTCTTGAGCGTCTTCGCAAAGATAGTTGAAATGCCAAATACACAATTGGCTTCGCCCAAGATAAAGCAAATCAAAAATGCTTGATTATTAGTATTTGATATATATAGATTGCAAAATATATAGAACAATATCCATGAGTAAACTAAAGGAAAAAATAGACAGCATGAAGCCGCTGTTTGAGAAAGGGGGAAAATACCAAGCCCTTCACTCAGTATTTGACGGCTTCTATACTTTCCTCTACACGCCAAATGAGACTTCAAAATCAGGAGTTCATATCCATGATTCGAATGACTCGAAGCGTACTATGATCACAGTGGTGCTTGCGCTCCTTCCATGTTGTCTTTTCGGCATCTGGAATGTTGGCTACCAACATCATCTCGCCACAGGGGAATGTGGAGAATTCTTCTGCCAGTTCTTTTATGGACTATGGGAAGTTCTTCCGCAGATACTTACAGCATACATAGTGGGACTCGGAATTGAATTTATCGTTGCCCAGATGAGAGGGCATGAGATTCAAGAAGGTTTCCTGGTGTCAGGTATTTTGATACCCATGATTTGCCCTGTGAGCACTCCTTGCTGGATGCTTGCCGTGGCCGTGGCATTCGCGGTAATATTCGCAAAAGAGGTGTTTGGAGGCACCGGCTACAACTTCTTGAATATAGCCCTTGTGACACGCGCATTCCTTTTCTTCGCCTATCCATCGAAGATGAGTGGAGACAGCGTGTTTGTTAGTGTCGGAGATGCAGCTACCGTAGATGGCTATTCGGGAGCTACACCATTAGGACAATTGGCTACCGCAACACCGGAACATGTAGAAATCTTTGGAGTCAACGGTCAGCCGGTAGACTTCATGGATATTTTTTGGGGTCTGATTCCGGGCAGCTGGGGTGAGACATCAACATTCTGCATCCTCATAGGAGCAGTGATTCTACTTGCCACAGGGATGGCAAGTTGGAAGATCATGATATCGGCCTTCGCCGGAGGTCTTGGCATGGCATATTTAGGATATGCGGTCGGTAATCCGACATATCCTGTCACCATGCTTCAGCCGATAGAACAACTCTGCCTCGGTGGATTTATGTTTGCTATCGTATTTATGGCCACAGATCCGGTGACGAGCTGCAGAACGGAAACAGGCAAATGGATCTATGGATTCCTTATCGGAATTCTCGCAATGACTATTCGATTCTACAACACAGGCTATCCTGAAGGAGCAATGCTTGCAGTGCTTCTCATGAACTGCTTCGCACCACTGATCGACTGGTGTGTAGTAAACAGCAATATCCGTCGCCGTATGAAGCGACTTGCTGCATGATGGGGTTATTAACGCATAATAAATCAGATTACGATGAAAATCAATAAGGAAAACAACGTATATACAGTGATATATGCGGCTGTGCTCGTGATAGTGGTGGGATTTGCCCTCGCCCTCGTATATCAGGCGCTCCGTCCGGCTCAACTTGAGAATATTGCCAATGACACAAAGAAGCAGATTCTCGCATCCGCACTTATTTATTCCAATGGAAACGAGACAATCGGACAACTTTATGATGCTCATATCAAAGACAGCTATTGTGTCAACAGCAAGGGGAATAAAATTGAAGGAGAAAATGCCCTTGACGTGAATATGGCCACTGAGATAAAGAAAACAGCGGCTGAAAGAGTCCTGCCGGTATTTGTATGCACCACCGACAAGGGAGTGAAATATATAGTGCCCGTCTATGGCGCCGGACTTTGGGGTCCCATCTGGGGCTATATTGCGATGGACTCCAACGGTAAGGATATCTACGGAGCATACTTCGGACATCAGGGTGAGACACCAGGACTTGGTGCTGAGATTGAAAAACCGCAATTCAGCAGCCAGTTTGAAGGGAAACCGATCTTCGGAAGCAACGGGGATTTCGAATCAGTGCTTGTAGTAAAAAAAGGACAGGAACCAGCCGGAAGAGCATACGTGAATGCTGTGAGTGGCGGCACAATAACAAGCCAGGGAGTGCAGAAGATGCTCTACACTTCGCTTGAACCATACACGGCATTTTTCAAAAAACTTGAAAAGGAATCAAATAAGGAATAATTATGGGAAATATCAGAAAAAGACTCGAACCACTCATCAATCCTCTGAGCAATGACAATCCCGTGATTGTCCAGATTCTCGGTATAT
>CAMWJD010000123.1 GCA_947174515.1 uncultured Porphyromonadaceae bacterium | reverse complement strand
GCGTCTCCAAGGTCGAGCAACATGGTGCTTCTCGGAGCCGCATCGCATTTCATCGAAATTACCGCGGATAAGATTGAGAATGCCATAAAGAGTGTATTCTCATCCAAGGGAGATGCAATTGTAGAATCAAACATAAAGGCATTCCGTGCAGGACGCGAAAAAGCCGATTCATTCATAGCCAAATAATCTAAATTGCTGTACGATGTTTCCACTATCACAAGACATTTTGTCGAGAACGGCATCTGAACTCGGCATCATAGATATCGCCACTGCGACCATAAGGCAGATCGTGGCTCTTTCAGCCGCACTGGAAAAGGAGGCAAATGAAAGATTCGTGCATCTGGAACTCGGGAATCCAGGTCTTCCAGCCTCTTCTGTCGGTGTGGAAGCCGAAATCAATGCACTCCGCAATGGAGTAGCCAATACTTATCCTGCTATCAACGGCATACCGGCATTGAAGAAAGCCGGATCAAGGTTCGTGAAGGCCTTTATGGATATTGAAATACCAGAGAAAGCCATCATACCTACAGTCGGATCAATGCAGGCGAGCTTCACGTTGCAGCTTCTGCTCAGCCAGAGGATTCCCGGACGTGACACCATCCTTTTCTTCAATCCCGGATTCCCGGCGCAAAGACATCAGGCTAAGGTGCTCGGACTTGGCATCGAGCAGTTCGATATATATAATTTCAGGGGTAAGGCTTTGGAGACCAAGCTTGAAGAAATACTTTCAAAAGGGAATGTCACTGCAATGCTGTTTTCGAATCCTAACAATCCTGCGTGGATCAACCTTACAGACGAAGAGCTTGAGATCATCGGCAGTATGGCTACGAAACACGATGTAATAGTGATCGAAGACCTTGCATATCTTGGAATGGATTTCCGAACGGATTTCAGCCATCCATTCGAGGCACCATATATTCCCACTGTAGGGAAATATACCGATAATTTCATAATGCTCGTATCAGGGTCAAAGATCTTCAGCTATGCCGGTCAGCGTATAGCAGTGGTTGCCATGAGCCGATACGTGTATGAGAGGAAGTATGAGTTCTTTACCAATTTCTATGAGATGCCCGCATTTGGCGACGCCTATATATTCGGGGTGCTTTACACTGCAAGTTCCGGAACATCCCATTCCGCACAGCATGCCCTTGCCGCCATGATGAATGCTGCGTGCGACGGGACCCTTGATTTTGTGAAAGAGACCTCTGAATATGGAAGGAGAGCGGAGATAATGAAGAGATTCTTCATAGACAATGGCTTCCATGTAGTCTATGACATGGATGGCGGTACGCCGATCTCTGACGGATTCTTCTTCACGATCGGTTATCCTGGAATTAATGGAAAGACCCTTCAGTCGGAGCTGCTTCGCCATGGCATCTCTGCCATAACGCTTGCCTCCACAGGTTCGGAACAGGAGGGGGTAAGGGTATGCGTCTCGACACTTTCCAATAAGGAGGATTTTGATATTTTAAACCAACGTCTAAAGGCTTTCAGGAATGAACATTAATCCGAAGTATATGACAGCCGCGGAAGCGATCAGATTGATAGAAAACGGCGATCACGTCTACATACAAGGCAGCACTTCCACACCGGAAGTGCTTTGTCGCGCATTAGCGGACAGGGGAAAAGAACTGAGAAACGTCACGCTTTACTCAGCGTTTGCAGTGTGTGCCGGAGAGGCGCCGTATTGCCGCAAAGAGTATCTTGATGCATTCAATGTGGAGAGTTTCTTTGTGTCCAATGGAGTTCGTCGCTGGATTCAGGAAGGATACGGAAGCACTATTCCACGTTTTTTAGGCGAGGTCCCGGCTTTGATGCGCGACGGCACCTGCCGGGTGGATGTGGCGCTTCTTAACTGCTCCATGCCGAATGAAGAGGGACTCGTGAGTTTCGGTGTCTCTGCCGATCTCGCGACTGCAGCGGTGGAATGTGCCGACCGTGTGATAGCCCAGATAAACCCTCATATGCCGTTCAGCTATGGCGATCCGGTGATTCATATCGACAGGCTTTCGGCTGCGGTGATGGTAGATGAGCCGCTGGTGGAGGTTCCGACTGCCGTTCCTACAGAGGAAGAGATCAGGATCGGCAATTATATAGCGGAACTGATTCCTGATGGTGCTACACTTCAGATAGGTGTCGGCGGTATTCCAAATGCAGTGATCCGCGCTCTCCACGGGCATCGTCATCTTGGACTCCACACAGAAGCAATGACTGATGGTGTGCTCCCGTTGCTTGAAGAAGGAATTATTGACAATAGTCTCAAGAAGGTGATGCCCGGTAAATCGGTGGCTTCTCTTGCTCTCGGATCAAGAAAGCTTTATGACTATATGGACGGCAACCGCGACATCATATTCAAGGATGTGGCATGGACCAACAATCCATATATCATTGCGCAGAATCCTAAAGTGGTTAGCATCAATTCCTGCCTGGAAATAGATCTTACCGGTCAGATATGCGCTGATTCTTTAGGAACAAAAATCTTTTCCGGCATCGGCGGGCAGCATGACTTCGTATATGGATCCCAATTGTCTGAAGGAGGGATTTCATTCCTCGCAATGCTTTCCAAGACAGCAAAGGGGCTGAATAAGATCAAGCCGGTTCTGACCGAGGGTGCCGGTGTCGTGACTACAAGATTCCAGACAAACTATATAGTGACAGAGTATGGTGCGGTCGATCTCAGGGGAAAGGATCTCGCTCAGCGTGCCAAACTTCTGATATCGATAGCGGCTCCTGAATTCAGGGATGAGCTTGAGAAAGCCGCGATAAAGCGTTTCGGTCATTCTTTCCTCCGGCTAAAATAATATTCTCCCGACTGCTTTTCCTCTCTCAAAATCATATTGTATATTAAGCATTTAAAATCTTTATCCGTATGTCAACTTATAAATTAAATCAGCCGGAATTTTGGCTGGAAATCAGGAAAGAGTATATTATTGAGAATTTTGAAAGATTGCTTACTTATGTCAGAAAGTATCAATATAACGGAACTCCGGATATAGGAAACATTGAATTTATCACCACATGCAAATACTTGACTGATTTAGGAGAAGAATTATCACAATATTCACTCATTGATTCATTTATATCATTTTCAAAATTTAAAGTAAAGGGGTCAAACAAAAATGGAAGTTCGGAAATAGAAGTTGATGATTTTACAGCCTACAGAATAATAGCAGCAGCGATAATAGCATCACAAAAAATAGGGATAGACCAACACATTCTATTGAGCCGATTACTCAATCTATTAGTGCTGTCGCATAAAATGCCACAAACTGATGATATAGCCGATGATTTGATATATGTCACAGTAAATTGCGTCAGGAGAGCGCCTATTCAGACATTAGGTTTTAAATGGGACGATATAGATAATGAGAACACCTTCAGTCCTATCAGGCTTCTCCATTCAATATGCAGAACAACATTTGAAGAAAGAGGAGGAGAGGAAAAGCTATTTGAGGGAAAAGGCACGGCAGTATTTTCAAATAGTTCGATACTGACAGCCCCGGTTAATAAAAGAGATTTTCTAAAAGGAAACCTAATTCCTTATATAGAAGTCGGGGAACATGTCAAAGTGTTATTGCCCAAAAGCGACCATATGAAAATGCCGGCCACATTAGAAGATGTGTCAGAAGGAATCACCTTTATGACCCGCGCTCAAAGCGGAGTAAAAGCGGCCCAGGCAGAAAACAAGAAGAAATATACTTCGGGTGCCATCATTCCGGTATCTATAAAATCAGTATGGGGAGTAAAGATTTCGGCAGAATCAATTCATCCCGGATATGAACAAGTGAAAGGAAAAATCAATATCAACCTTTCGGAATGTCTAAGATATTGTGATATCTTTCAAATACTACCGTTGCTAAATATTGGTACGATACTCTTTGTGAAATATACACCGGAGGATAACGAATTTGCTTTTTCATTAAATGGAGGATTCTCTCAATTCTACGGTGATTATGCCGACACCATGATAGGTGACAGTGTTCCGGCTCTTTACCTATGTGATTATTCAGCAGGCACACAATGGTTGACTGATGAGGGACTGACAGTGAATGTGATGGGAGAGATACATAACGAAGAAATATCATATGCGAAAGATCAAAAGATCCCAATTTATATAAAAATTCACAGCACAAAAAAGGGTAGTGGAAAAGTCCTTATAAATGGACTGTTTGAAGAGAATTATGAGCTCACCAATAATGATGAACCCATTGTAGACATAGAAGGATACAAGCATGAGGTCTTCATCTATCTATTTAAGCAGTATCTTGAACATTGCGCGCAAAACAAGCCCAATATCGAGCAGTTGAAATCAATAGAGGAGACAGACAGCAACGGAGTAAAAATAATAGCAAATATACTGACAGAGCATCAGCGAATGCTATCAGACACAATGTCAAGATTGACATGCCTTCAGGCAGCCTTAATGTTATCAATCTGCGCAGGAGACTACACGATCAGCGCATATATAAGGCATGAGCTTGAATATCAAATAGCAATAGCAAGATTTGCATCAGGTGCGTCTCCCCTTTCAATAATGCTTACCCACGGACCAATACTTGATGGGATTCCGGAAGTGGAAAAGCATGAGCGCATTATAGAGATGATACGAAATTACAAGGAGCCTGAAATCAATCATAATATTGACAGGAAAGCAACCGAAGAAACGATAGAAGACACTGTAGATGGTCTGATCGACGCATCCAACAGACTGATTGGAAAGATAGACGACCGGGAAATATCGCGCATAAAGCTTGAATTAGCGCGAGCTTTGGATGTAGACGACCAGTATCGGAGTCCGGACCATACAACATATTACGGAGTAGAGAGCGACACTCTTGAATTCAAGACATCGGCGGTATGCCCTCCCAAAAACAAACTAAAGGGGAATGTGGAATATGAGCCGGAAACTCAGAAATGGGCCATATTAAAGACTATATGCGGCTTTCTTAACTCCACTACCGGGGGTGAGCTCCTGCTTGGAGTCAGGGACAACGGAATAGCGTGCGGAATAGAACGAGACTATGAACTGCTGTATGAAGACCGCCGGATACCGGAAGCAAATTCAGACCGGTATCGGACATATCTTAAAAACATTATAGACAGTTCTTTCATAGCATATAAATCGCGGGCGCAAAAGAGCAGTGTCACTACCGCTAATATCACCTACAATATCGAGACCAATAATGAAGGTCTGGAGATACTTCACATTCATGTAGACAGTTATAGAGGTGATATGGTGCATTTTCATCCTGACAGCAACAAACCGGAAGACATTCATGAAGCTTATATCCGCACAAGTGGCGCCACAGTGCCGATGAGCAATACGGTAAGAGACCAAACACTTTTGAAGAAATACCATCTTGCCGGAGATAAAGAGGGTCTTGGGATGTCTGCCATATATGAAGCAAGAAACTCAAAGAAACGAGTGCTTTTAAAAGAATATACTTCAAAAAATGGAATCAAGGACCATGAAGTTGAAGTGTTTCAGGTGTTTCCTGAGTCAAAATGTATCTTGGCTTATGACGTGGCTACCAAGGACGTCAGACTCTTCAAATGGTTGAGATGGAAAGATGCCAAGATACTTGACAAAAACTGCACTCAAAGCGGCATTGCGAAGAAAGATCTTCGCCCTGATATCTTTGGATTCGTATTTGATCCATCAAAACCCACATACAAGGTTGAGGTGAGGCTGACAAATTATGGAGCGATGCTATTGCAAGAGGAATATCCCGGATCAGAGTCTTTGGTAAGCCTCACAGGACGAAAAGATTATCCTTGGCTATTGACACTGAATGTGAATACTCTCGAGGGAATAGGGAGGTTTGTACGAGGACTTCCGACAGAATGTCATGTAGACAAAGATACAGAACTTGGAGCTTTTCTTTTATAGGAAAATAATGAAAAGAGAATTCGAACCTCATAAGACAAGGCAAGATATGATGGAGTTATGGAAAGAGACATTTCATGACTCCAATCGCTATATTGAACTGGTTTTTGACGCATATTTTCAGATTGATAATATATTTGTCCGCTACGATGGGGATACGTTGATAGCATCAATGCTATGCGTTCCTTATGAATTTTCCACAGTTTCAGAAGGTGTTAGAAAAAAATTAAAAGGAATGTATCTGTGCGGACTTGCCACCCGGCCGGAATACAGGAAAAGAGGAATCATGAGCGGCTTAATTAAAGAAGCCGAGGCTAACATAAAAAAGAGGGGATATGACCTTACATTCTTGATTCCGGCTGATCGCCATTTAAGAGATTATTATGGAAAAATGGGATATTATGACGGATCGTATAAAACAGAAATAAAATTAAAACCAACGAAGATTCGGTACCATCAAAATATGTATATTTATACATTTAAGGAATTGAGAAAACTTAAAGGATCCGATCTTCTGTTAGACATAGTAGGATGGTGCAGGGAAATAGAGTCTAACGAAAATGGAGTGTCAATACTATTACATTCAGAAAAGGATTTATTGGCAGTAATATCAGAAAATGAGAATTCAATATTTCTTAGCAATCGTCCAATTAATTCAGAATATTCGATTCTCGCGAATTTAAGATCTGTAGTGTTTCCGGAACTGTCAATGGATGAAGAAGGCAATCGGCATGTGAAAATTGTAGGTTACTACATTAATTCAGTGAAACGAGATGAATTGATTGATCGTGACGGGATTTTACCTGACGATGTAGAAACTGCGCTAATTCGTTATTATAGTGATCATGATGTAATAATCGAAGCTCCATGGCGGTGTAGGAGAGATCCTGAGAATAGAGTGCACCCATATGCAATGATCAAATCTTTAGGGAATGAGTCAATATTTTCAAAATACAACAAGTCGACATTCAGAATTTCCCTGATGTTGGATTAACAATAGCAAACCTCGTAAATCTCAGGGCCTTAAAATAGAATTAAATCATGCTTAAATATATTATAATTAAATATTTAAGCATGATTTAATTTTGTAAATAAAAAGCATAAAATAGAAATTTCAAATTA
>CAMWJD010000122.1 GCA_947174515.1 uncultured Porphyromonadaceae bacterium | reverse complement strand
TCTGCGGTTTAGCCATAAGGCCACGCATACCGGAAAGCTGACGGATCTGGTCTTTAGAACCACGGGCACCAGAATCAAGCATCATATAAACGGAATTGAAGCCCTGCTGGTCTTCCTCCATCTGCTTCATAAGAGTGTCGGCGAGTTTCTTATTGACATTTGTCCAGACATCAATGACCTGGTTGTAACGGTCGTTACCTGTGATCATACCCATCTGATAGTTCATCAGGATTTCCTCGACCTGAGCATTACCCTTCGCTACGTATTCCGCTTTTTCTTCAGGAATAATTACGTCGCCGAGGTTGAAGGAAAGACCTCCACGGAATGCCATCTTATAACCGAGGTTCTTGATATCGTCAAGGAACTGTGCCGAACGGGTCACACCACAAGTCTTGATCACTTTGGTGATGATGTTCCTGAGTGATTTCTTGGAAATAATCTCGTTGACATATCCGATCTCTTTCGGGACGAACTGATTGAAGAGCACACGGCCGACAGAAGTATTTTCCTTCAGCACCTTCACCGGATTGCCGTTTTCGTCGACATCATCCACAAGCACCGAAACCGGAGCATGAAGATCGAGACGCCCCTCATTGTATGCGATCTCAGCCTCTTCCGGTCCATAGAACTTAGTTCCTTCACCCTTTGTGCCGGGGCGAAGCTTCGTGATGTAATAAAGACCAAGCACCATGTCTTGAGAAGGCACCGTGATAGGAGCGCCGTTGGCCGGATTAAGGATGTTGTGAGCTCCGAGCATAAGCATCTGCGCCTCGAGGATAGCCTCATTGCCAAGAGGCAAATGGACTGCCATCTGGTCGCCGTCGAAGTCGGCGTTGAAAGCCGTACATGCGAGCGGGTGGAGCTGTATTGCCTTGCCCTCAATCATCTTTGGCTGGAAAGCCTGAATACCGAGTCGGTGAAGTGTCGGGGCACGGTTGAGAAGCACCGGGTGTCCCTTCATCACATGCTCAAGGATGTCCCAAACGACAGCCTCCTTGCGGTCGACTATCTTTTTCGCGCTCTTCACAGTTTTCACGATACCGCGCTCTATTAGCTTACGGATCACGAAAGGCTTGTAAAGTTCAGCAGCCATAAGCTTGGGAATACCACATTCATGCATCTTAAGTTCAGGACCGACCACGATAACCGAACGGGCCGAATAGTCGACACGCTTACCGAGAAGGTTCTGACGGAAACGACCCTGCTTTCCTTTCAAAGAATCGGAAAGAGACTTAAGAGGACGGTTCACGTCGCTTTTCACGGCAGAAGCCTTACGGGAATTGTCGAGAAGTGAATCCACAGCCTCTTGCAGCAGACGCTTTTCATTGCGTAAGATCACTTCGGGAGCTTTTATCTCGATGAGTCTCTTGAGTCGGTTGTTACGTATGATTACCCTGCGATAAAGGTCGTTCAAGTCAGAGGTTGCGAATCGGCCGCCATCAAGCGGAACAAGGGGACGAAGCTCCGGCGGGATAACCGGGATAGCCTTGAGCACCATCCACTCCGGCTTGTTGACATCTTTTGACGCAAGAAACGAGTTTACAACCTGAAGACGTTTCAAAGCTTCAGTCTTACGCTGTTGAGATCCTTCGGTGTGAGCACGGTCACGAAGATCAGCTGCCAAACTTTCCAGATCTATATTCTGCAGCAGGTCATACACTGCTTCAGCACCCATCTTTGCAATAAACTTATTCGGATCGTCGTCAGGAAGAAGCTGATTGTCTTCAGGGAGTTTATCAAGGATACTGAGATATTCTTCTTCAGAAAGAAGATCGAGGCGCTCAATAGCACCGCCGGCAACCTTCTCTCCATCGCGCGAGTCGGTGTTGATATTTGCTGCCGCTCCCGGCTGAAGCACAACATAGCGCTCATAATATATCACCGAATCAAGCTTCTTTGAAGGAAGTCCCAAGAGATATCCGATCTTGTTAGGAAGGGAACGGAAATACCATATATGAGCCACCGGAACGACGAGTTCAATATGTCCCATACGCTCACGACGCACTTTCTTTTCTGTCACCTCTACCCCACAACGGTCGCAAACGATTCCTTTGTAGCGAATACGTTTATATTTACCGCAGTGACACTCATAGTCTTTTACGGGTCCGAAGATCTTCTCGCAGAAAAGACCGTCGCGCTCCGGCTTATAAGTGCGATAGTTGATAGTCTCAGGCTTCAGCACCTCACCGCTCGACATCTCCTTAATCTTCTCGGGAGACGCAAGACCGATGGTGATTTTTGTAAAGTTAGTCTTAATTTTATTGTCTTTCTTGAAAGCCATAGGTTTCCTTTCTATGTTATCCGGACTTAGCGGAATAAATTCCGCCTGTCCGGGATTTTATTATTATTGGTAGGTATCAATCAGTCAAGTGTCACGCTGAGACCAAGACCGCGAAGCTCGTGAAGAAGCACGTTGAGAGATTCCGGAATCCCGGGATTTGGCATCGGATCACCCTTCACTATAGCTTCATAAGCCTTACTGCGGCCGTTGACGTCGTCGCTCTTCACTGTAAGTATTTCCTGCAGGATATGGCTGGCACCGAATGCCTCAAGAGCCCAAACCTCCATCTCACCGAAACGCTGACCACCAAACTGCGCTTTACCGCCAAGAGGCTGCTGCGTGATCAGAGAATACGGACCGATAGATCTTGCGTGCATCTTGTCTTCTACCATGTGTCCCAACTTAAGCATGTAGATGACACCTACGGTTGCCGGCTGGTCGAAACGGTCGCCTGTGCCTCCATCATATAGATATGTCTTGCCATACCTTGGAAGTCCGGCCTTGTCGGTCCATTCATTGAGATCGTCGAGGCTCGCACCGTCGAAAATCGGGGTAGCGAATTTCTCGCCAAGCTCACGTCCGGCCCAACCGAGTACAGTTTCAAAAATCTGTCCAAGGTTCATACGCGAAGGCACACCAAGAGGGTTAAGCACAATATCCACCGGAGTTCCATCCTCAAGGAATGGCATATCTTCCTGGCGCACGACTCTCGACACGATACCCTTGTTGCCGTGACGGCCGGCCATCTTATCGCCCACGCCGATCTTGCGTTTTTTGGCGATATATACCTTTGCCATCTGCATGATGCCTGACGGAAGTTCATCACCGATGGTGATATCAAACTTCTTGCGACGCAGCTCGCTGTCAATTTCCTTATACTTGCGCACATAGTTTGTGACAAGTTTCATTATCATACCGTTGACTCTCGCATCATCAGTCCAATCGCTGAGATTGACAGTCTCATATTTGAAATCATGCCAATTCACGCCATTGAATTTCTGACCTTTCTGAACTATCTCGTCTCCGAGGAAATCATATACACCGGCTGAAACGCGGCCGTTGAGCAATTTTTCCATTTTGCCCACCATAATCTCCTTCAGATCATCAAGTTTCTTCTTATATTCCTTGTCGAGCGCCTCAGTCTGCTCATTAGCAGATTTACGAGAAGTCTTGGTTTTTACTGCTTTAGAGAATAGATTTGTGCCGATCACCACACCCTTAAGTGAAGGACTTGCCTTCAGAGATGCATCTTTCACTTCTCCTGCTTTATCACCAAAGATGGCGCGGAGCAGCTTTTCTTCAGGCGTAGGATCGCTTTCACCCTTAGGTGTGATCTTACCGATCATGATATCTCCGGGCACTACATAGGCACCGACACGTATTATACCTCTGTCGTCAAGGTCTTTAGTCGCATCTTCGCTCACGTTGGGAATATCGGAAGTAAGTTCCTCCATACCTCGCTTCGTCTCGCGCACCTCAAGAGTATATTCGTCTACATGGACAGATGTGAGGATATCTTCTTTCACCATTCTCTCGTTAAGAACGATAGCGTCCTCATAGTTATAACCCTTCCATGGCATGAAAGCCACCTTAAGGTTGCGTCCAAGTGCAAGCTCTCCATTTTCTGTAGAGTATCCTTCTGTGAGGATATCCCCTTTGTTCACTTTCTGTCCTACCTCGCATATTGGGCGAAGGTCAATAGTAGTGCCCTGATTGGTGCGACGGAACTTCGGAATTCTGTATTCTTTGACTGAAGGTTCGAATTCCACGAATTCTTCATCTTCGGTTCTATCATAATTGATGCGGATCGTGGTGGCGTCCACATATTCGATAGTGCCTGATCCTTCAGCCATGATTTGAGTGCGCGAGTCACGTATAAGCTGTCCTTCGATACCGGTGCCCACAATCGGGGCCTCGCTTCTCATAAGAGGCACAGCCTGACGCATCATGTTAGATCCCATCAACGCGCGGTTGGCGTCATCATGCTCAAGGAACGGGATAAGCGACGCCGCTATTGACGCGATCTGAATAGGCGCCACGTCCATAAGCTGGATTTCGGATGGCGGCACAATAGGGAAGTCAGCATCCTGACGAGCCTTCACCTTATCGCGTATGAAGCTGCCATCGTCGTTAAGGGGAGCATTTCCCTGCGCGATGTTGAGACCTTCCTCCATCTCCGCAGTCAGATACACCACATCCTCGTTTTTAAGGTCGACCACGCTATCCGTAACCTTCCTGTAAGGAGTTTCAATAAAACCGAGATTGTTGATCTTTGCATAAACACAAAGAGACGAAATCAGACCGATGTTAGGACCTTCAGGAGTCTCGATCGGGCAAAGGCGGCCATAGTGGGTATAGTGCACGTCGCGGACCTCAAAGCCGGCACGTTCACGGCTAAGACCGCCGGGGCCAAGGGCAGACAGACGACGCTTGTGGGTGATTTCCGCAAGCGGATTTGTCTGATCCATAAACTGCGACAGAGCATCAGTTCCGAAGAAAGTATTGATTACGCCAGAGATCGTCTTCGCATTTATAAGGTCGGTCGGAGTAAAGACTTCATTGTCCCTGACATTCATACGCTCGCGAATAGTGCGACTCATACGCGCCAGACCCACATTGAACTGATTATACATCTGCTCGCCTACTGTGCGCACCCTACGATTCGACAAATGGTCGATATCATCCACATCACTCTTGTTGTTGATGAGCTCGATCAGATATTTGATAATCTCCACAATATCCTCACGAGTGAGAACCCTGACATTCATCGGAGTGGAGAGTGATAATTTCTTATTTATTCTGTAACGACCTACTTCACCCAGGTCGTAACGCTTTTCACTAAAGAAAAGATTCTGTATCACTTCGCGTGCAGAAGCATCATCCGGTGGCTCCGCGTTGCGAAGTTGTCTGTAAATATATTGAATAGCCTCCGTCTCTGAATTGGAGGAATCCTTAGAAAGAGTATTGAAGATAATGCTGAAGTCAGTGGCATTGGCATCTTCTCTCTCAAGAACAATAGTCTTAACGCCGGAGTCAAGTATAGCCTGAATATTATCTTCTGTAATTTCGCTACCACGGTCGATGACCACCTCATTACGCTCAATCGTCATGACCTCTCCGATTTCATCGCTGCTGATATCTTCAATCCAAGACTTAAGCACGCGCGCGGCAAGTTTTCTGCCTACCACCTTCTGGAGATTCGTCCTGGTCACCTTCACCTCTTCCGCAAGATTGAAAACCTGAAGGATATCCTTGTCACTTTCAAGACCTATCGCTCTGAGAAGTGTAGTGACCGGGAGTTTCTTCTTTCGGTCGATGTAAGCATACATCACATTGTTGATATCAGTCGCAAACTCTATCCAGCTTCCACGGAACGGAATAATTCTTGCTGAATAAAGCTTCGTGCCGTTGGCATGCATGCTCTGTCCGAAAAACACACCCGGAGATCTGTGAAGCTGAGATACTACTACACGTTCGGCTCCGTTGATGATAAAGGTCCCCTGATCCGTCATGTAAGGAATAGGACCTAAATAAACGTCCTGAATACTTGTATCGAAATCCTCATGATCAGGGTCAGTACAATAGAGTTTCAGCTTAGCCTTCAAGGGCACACTGTAAGTCAGACCTCTCTCGAAGCACTCATCAATAGTGTAGCGAGGAGGATCGATATAATAGTCGAGAAACTCCAAAACGAAATTATTGCGGGTGTCCGCAATAGGGAAATTTTCCGAAAACACCTTGTAGAGACCCTCATTCTTCCTTTCCTCCGGCGGAGTATCAAGTTGAAGAAAATCCCTGAAGGATTTCAGCTGAACCTCGAGGAAATCCGGAAACGGATACTGATTCTTCACCGTAGCAAAGTTAACACGAGGTTTGGCATTTGTATTCTGTGACATTATGATAAGTTTTAACTAAGAATCTAATTAATACCGCGTCTTAAATCTTTAAAAAGTGTTAACACTATATAAATAATGCTAAAATTGCAATTTTAGCATAGGCTCATATACACAAATAATTTTCAGACTCGCCTTCAAGATAGGAAGGAATCTGAAAACCTGCGTAATCAGAGCATCAAAGCGACATGACAAGCCGCCATCAAACTCCGATATTCGCACTATGAGATTTAAAAAGCTGAATTCCCCCACAAGTAAGTGGGGGAATTTAGCTATGCTGTAAGTGATTGATTACTTAAGTTCAACCTCAGCACCAGCTTCTTCGAGCTGCTTCTTAAGGCCTTCTGCATCAGCTTTCGGGAGTTGCTCTTTAACAACGCTTGGAGCGCCGTCAACGAGTTCCTTAGCCTCCTTAAGACCAAGACCGGTGAGTTCCTTAACGAGCTTAACGACAGCAAGTTTGCTTGCGCCTGCAGCCTTAAGCACAACGTCAAAGTTAGTCTTCTCTTCTGCAGCGGGTGCACCTGCTGCGGGGCCTGCTGCTACTGCAACTGCTGCAGCTGCGGGTTCAATACCGTATTCGTCCTTGAGGATCTGAGCGAGTTCGTTTACTTCCTTAACAGTGAGGTTTACGAGCTGTTCTGCAAATGCTTTTAAATCTGCCATTTCTGTATAGTTTTTTGTTTATTTATACTTGATTTGTTATTCTTTGTTGGATAAAGTCTCCAGGATGCCGTGAAGTTTAGTAGCACCACTGTTGAGGGCTGAGATAACGTTCTTAGCAGGCGATTGCAGCAATGCAATGACATCTGCGATAAGTTCGTTTTTGCTCTTGAT
>CAMWJD010000121.1 GCA_947174515.1 uncultured Porphyromonadaceae bacterium | reverse complement strand
CAAGCGCGCTTACTGTAGCGGGTTCGCCCGGAAGAATTGATTTATTCATAATTATCTTAATTTAGAATGTTTTTTAATTTAGAATTTAGTCTTCAGTCTTCAGCGTTTTCATCGATACAACGATAATGACTATGACAACTTTGATGAGGATGATGACGTGATTTGGTCAGGCAAGGGCCGCCAGATCAAAGATGGATTGACATTCCGAAGGGGCAGACACTCCTGATCTTAAATATGAGTTACGCTGCTGAGACTCGACCTCACTGATGATCTGGCGTATCGCTACATTACGATTGTCTTTGATGATCTCAAGCAGTGTCTCCGCTCCCATTTCTTCAAGCATTTTCTGAAGTTCGGTTTCCGCCTGACTCATATTTTCATCTTCAGCGCTTTCCGATTGATCCGATTCGGCAGATTGTGTCGGTTCGGTGGGATTTTCATTCATATCCCGGCTGTCTGTCGGGCCGGCATCTTTGCAGAGAGCCCGGCTTTCTTCGCAGAGTTCCACAGACTCTTCATTCTTGATTGCCGGCTCAGCTCCGGGAGCTTCAAGATCATAGATAATGTCATTTTCCTTTTCCATATTTGCTTACGGTTATTTGATTTTTACGGTTGCAAAATTACAACCCGACTCCAACCGCAATCCCTTATCCCGCAAAAAGCAAAAATGCGGTCCCCGAAAAAGGAACCGCATTGGCATTGAGATTTATACGTAGCTAATAATTCAACCCTAACTGCCGAAGCATTATGGACTCATACAGCGAATCTATATTGGCATCACCCTTTTCAGCCATCGCCGAGACTGCAAACACATTGCAAGATGCAAACTGCTGAGCCCAATACAAGAATGATTCAAGTCCCAGATGCTTCTCAAGATAAGTCTTCAATTGATCCTGCGAGTTAGGATCGACATCAGCCGGCAAATACCCGAGGTCTTTCTTCGTGAGCACTATATTGAGATGCACACGTTTCGTGTCAATCTTATATCGGATGAGTTGGTTGCTTATGACATTCTTGATGTATTTAAGCGGCACTTTATTCACATTTTCGGTATCGTTCTTCTCCAGCCATTCTTTAAATTCATCGCTTTCTTCACTTTCAGAAAACTCCGTGGTCAATGGATCAAGAATCACTATAAGAGAATCAAGATTGCGGAAATATCTATTGGTATTCGAGCTGTCGATGTTATTAGAAGGGTCGAAATGTTCACCGCCTACGTCATTGATAAACAGACGGTATGGTATTGTCGATTTCTGTCGCTTCACTATCATCTGCATTGAAGAAAGATCGTCGGTGGCAGTCTTCCGGGGCAGATTCTCTTCACTGATTTTCCCCTCCGAAGATATGGCCTTCACCTTATCGATAATTGAAATGTCGGGCATTGTGTTGTCAACATCCGTAAACTTCACATTTTCTTTCCCGGCACGCGAAAACAATTCGGCTATCAGGCGATAGGTAAGTGTACTCTTGCCCGACATTGCGCTTCCGGCCACGGACAAATGCAATTCCGTACCCTCTTTTGCCTTAATCAGACATCCGCAACTTCCACACCGACGAGCCAGCTTGTCGCGCCCATTGAGAAGCATCGTCGGCATTCTTTTGTATGTGCGCGGATGCGTGATATGGAAAAGTCCATAGAAGCCGGGACGCAACTGAATACCGTCCGGCAGTTCCATGTATCCGTCCTTTCCCTTTGAAAGATACACCGCCGGCTCCGACGGGTGGTGACAATGCGGACACGGATGCTTGATGTTGTAGCGCGATGTGACATATTTCTCATAACCTATCAACAAGCCGGCCACAAGCATCCAGATCACTGCGAGGCATAGGAATATTGCCAGTGGGATACAGGTGACAAGAAGCACAGGCTTCCAATATTCCATAAACATATCGGCTGAATAACCGAGTATGTTAAATTCATGGAAAAACCTAAGGCCTATCTCCGCACATCGGTCGCCGAAAGCCGTGATCTCATCATCATAATACCATATGATGCCGCCGATAACAGCAGTGACAATAAATCCCCATTCGCCCCCGATGCAGGCAATGATACTTGCGACACACACAATGATACCTACCCACATCAGCACATAGCACAGTATTTTCACTATCCAAAGCAACACAAAACCCAGTCCTCCGATGAGTAGGACTATCGCAAGTGAAGTAGCTACTGCCGCGAGCAGCAACAGGGTGACGATAATAACCGTGCGGTAGGGCGCGATATTGAAGAAGAATGTCCTTCGCATACCATTGTGATAGGTGCCGAATATCTTGTCGTCGGCATCTTCGCTAAAATACAGATACAGATAGAAAATGGCAGCGATCACCGACAAGACAAGAAGAATCCATTTGGCGGCAGTCTGTGAACTTTTAACGGCATTTTCAATCTCTATATCGTCTTGCGACGGCGCTACATATTGCGGATTTTCCGACCTGCTGAGCCGGTTAAGATTGGTCACATAGGCATCTCGAGAGATATTTCTGCCCCACGGATCGCTTATCTTTGCCCACTGATAGCCACTTCCTTCATAAAGTGTGGTGTCGGAGATATAGACCACGTCTCCCGGCTTCAGCTGCGTGATGAACCTCCCTTTCGTAGAAGGGGTTTCGCGAACATTCAACTTCTTGCCCGGAGTCACTGTATATTTGTATTTCGACCGCTCAGGGTGGTCGCCGTATTCTCTTGCAAAGGCGCTGTCGACTGAAAGGGCCGCGAGCACCATCAGGATAACTATCTGAAGCAATCGTCTCATTTTCTGATGTCGTTTTTGGAGTTCGGCCTTTCTTGGATCAGGCCGGAAAAGTTACGTTCCCTGACAGGATGAGGATTCTCCGGCTCCCTTTGCCGACCCGTGCGTCTTCTTGTGGTGTCAGACTCACTCTTCGATGCCTCTGAATACGCAACATCCTTTTCTTGTTTGTCTTGTTTGGGATACACAACATTCTTTTCTTGTTTTGGAGATACAGGCTGCTCGGCCTTAGTCTCATCTCTCCCCTTTTGAAATTTATTTAAGAATCCCGATATCATACTTAACAGAGAGGGCTTGCGGAGTTTCAGAATTCTCTTGTGCGACTCAGGATACCATCGTTCAAGCAGCGACATCGCAACTTCATCGCTGAAGCTACATCGGGTCACCAAGAAATCAAGCTGAGCCTCCGCTCCTTCAATTCTGCCTGTGAGGATCTGCAAATAAGGGAGGCCCTTTGCTTCTTTTCCAAGATTAAAAGCATAATCCAGAGCATATCTTTGAGTGATATATCCGTTGTCGAGCAGTTCGGTCATTGCAGCCGGAGAATTTTTCTCCAGATATTCCGGCGCCAAAATACGCAGATATTCCCGATAGCCGAATTCTTCCGCCATACTCCATATATTCCTTATACAATCGGCAGGTATTCCGGTATGCTTATTCAGAACAGTCCAAAGCAACTGGTATTTTTCGAGCATATCATCCGTAAGCCCTGTCATACAAAGAAGATCGCATATATCCTTACCCTCCTTATCCGACATATCGCGCAAAGCGAGATGCTTTCTCAGTGATTCGTACAGGCGTATAAGGGTAGCGTGCGAGTCTGCGCTTACCAGCCAGGCCTTTCCCTGGTCACTCCCGATGAAAATCCTCAACTTATTTTCAAATTCGCGGATGTCGTTGGCACTCTCAAGTCTCGACGATTCCAGCGTGAATATATATAGCGGCTTATATTTCGGATTATCAAGCTGATCAGGGAATAGCGACAGGAAATCATATGATTCAAGTCCTATATGCAGCGAGCCAATGAGAAGTCTCACTATGCGGCGTATCCCTTCAATGTTGCCGGCAGCTGCAAAATCGGTTAAGATTTCTGAAAAGAATTTTGACTCCGCACTGTCAAATTTCTCGCCCGTTCGCAAGTCAAGCTTCACCCATTGCGCCGGGAAAATATTAAACCTATACCCCGCGACCGGAAAAAAGATATTGATTCCAAATTTTCTGCCCTGCTCATTGTAGTTGGTGATGAATGTGATGTTTTCCAACTGATCGGCCGGCAGCATGGATGCGAGGGCCGCCATCAAAGATGGAGGGATAGTGGAATTGCTTTCCACTAACAATGGTTTCCCATCCTTAATACTTTGCAGCCATCCGAATAAAAGCGTGATTGCCTGCGATGAGATAGCCGGAGAAGAAGCGGCCTTGAATGGCCGGTCGTCAGGGGCCAGTTCCGGACAATGTCCTATGGAAATAGAACGCATTTCCTCATTTCCGGCTCTCGGCGAGGGATCGGCGGGAATAAATCTCCGGCTCCCTGCGGCAGGATTCTCCAGAAGAAGTTCAAATGCCTCCCTGTCAGGGCAGGAAGAGAATATGTAGGAGTCCACCACATAGTTGCCAAGTCGCCCGGGGCGTCCGTTGAGATAGAAAGAATAGTCAAAACCCACGCTTATCTTGCGCCCCAAGATATACGTCTTTCCCTGCGCTCCTAAAGAAAGCACCTGAAAAAAATAGCTCGAAGGAGTCTCTTTGATTAAATCAGGATTCTCAAATAGAGCTGACGGGGTAAGCGATGTATTTGAGTCTTTGAATGAAAATATGCCATTATGCTCCATGGCTGACAGGAGGAGGGGAGATATGCCGGCGGATGCCGATCTCACTCCAAATCCCACTCCTCCCGACCGATTTTTTTCCGAGGAGTTGTATATGACGTGATGATGTTTCATGGAAGGTTAATTTTTGAATTTGATTTTGAATTCCCCTAATTTATAAAGCACCCACATCAATGGGTCCATCACTCTGTAAGGCTTGATATTGTCGCTCAGTCGCATGGTCTCATCGGGCATCTCTCCGAGGGCCGAAACTCCAAAAAACTTGTAATTGTTTTGAGGGTCAAACATATCCTGTTCGTCATAATCCAACGCCTTGTTTTTCGCACTTGCCCAGTTATGTGCAAAAAGACGCAGTCTTCCTTGCTCCCATGGACCCTCGAGCGCATTCTCTATCGTTGCGCTTATGGCGTTGATTTTTTCAAGGTCTACCACTCCGGTCTTCTTATAGGAACTGTCTATTCTCTTCCCCCCATCCATAAACTCATCGACGTTTATATCCAGTTTGTCATAATGGTCAAGGACTGCATCAAACTTGCTCAACACAAAGGCGGTCGGTTTTGAATAGATCTGATCCGTGATGCGTGAATTCACTATCGCCGTCTGGATTTCATCTATTTTCCCATCCACTTTCCCGCCGAGCCCGTCCAAGCCCTCTTCTTCAAGAATCTCATACACGCGGTCAAGCGCCAAAGTGTCAAGAAGTATTATTACTGCAGAAGATTCTCTCAGATATCTTACATTGTTTTTCAAATTTTCTTGAAAACGTTCGCCGGCGGTGTCATAAAACACCAGATAGATATGATGTTTCGGCTCCTGCTGATCCAGACGAAAAATCATTGGGACCTCGACTTTTTTTATCTGTGTCTTGTTAAGCACCCGTCTTTCTTCCCCGGATTTCAATTTATCAAAGAGCGCCTTCTCAAAGGCTCTATATTTATTATCTGTCGAGCCTGACTCGTCTCCATCAGTATGAGTATCATCCGCTGTCACTGCAAGCTTCACTTTATGCCCATATTTACTTAACTCATGGATCAGCGACACGATATAATTGGTCTTGCCGCTCGACGGGCTTCCGATCACTGAGATGATTTTGGCTCCGTCTTCGATCATGTCGTTGGGGATGATATTGTGGCAATGAGGGCAAATGAAACGTGATGAAGGATAACGACACTTGGGACATCTCTGATCTTTAAATGTCGGTGTTCCTCCAAAAAGCTTTGACATAAGGCCCTTTTTCTGCGGCCACCAATAAGGAATCGGATTCTGGATCTGCCAGAACTCGTTGTATTTTTTTGAGTCCACCGGTGTGCAGCGTGGTGAGCCGTCAGCGTTCTTCTGATTATTTTCACACTGATAGAGCGCGTCGGTATTCTCGAATTTCGTATAGCAGTAAGGACATAATATCGTTTTTGATGCCATGGTAAGGTTCTTATTTATTGGCTTTTAAGTTAATGACAAGTTTATTTTGCCGGTAGGCGTTGTTGAGTCCAACTTTTTCATATGGAGATGGCTTGAAATAGACTCTGAGCGACTTTGCATTAGGGCAATTCTTCAAAGGAAGCTCAAATTCCAGTGAAAACGGACCTTTCCTTCCTTTTTCAAATTCCTTCATCACATTCTTTTCCGACACCACATCAAGAGGGGTCTCCTGAATACACAACACGCTGTCACATGGAAGCGGCAATCCCATCGGAGGCTCGATTATTACGGTCAGTCTCTGCCTTGTCTCAGTCTTAAACCACCCGGTCTTGACCTTGACCGCCTCAAGCCTGAAATCCAATTTCACGGGAACGAGATCAACAGGACGTTTCTTATCGTCATCATCATCGTCATCAGGACCGGTACCGGGACCGGGGCCATCAGGTTTCACAAGGCTCTTGTCGGGTAAAACCGTGATTTTTTTCCATTCCCGCGTCGCTACATATTTGTCAAGAATCTTCGCAAGCTCCTCGTCTTCATTTGCCTCAGTCTTAAACGACCCGGTAAGCGTATTTTTAAGATAGTTGCTTCCTATCGCTTGATTGCGTATGATGATCGCTGTGTTGCTGCGGTCGGCCACTCCGTTTTTCTGAAGATAGGATGTAAATATATCCTCGATTGATTCCCCTTCTCCCTGAACTCCATTGATCTGACTGCGAAGGATGAAATATTGATACCTTTCTCCATCCGAAAGAAGAATATCCCCGCTTTTTTCTCCGGGATTTTCTTTCAATAATTTCTCCGCTTCCCTTCGGAGATAAGGAAGTTCCTCCTCCATGGTCAACCCGTAGGCATCGAATTTCACCATCTCCCAGAGCAGTTCTGCCAGACCTTCAACCCTGTTTTCAACGGCTTTTCCTTCAAAATTATGGCGTTTGATGACATCCGGTGTCGACCTGTTGAACACACTCACCGAAAGATCCTTTCCGTTGGAACTCGCCACTACCAAATTGTCATATTTATA
>CAMWJD010000120.1 GCA_947174515.1 uncultured Porphyromonadaceae bacterium | reverse complement strand
GTCGCAAAATTATCTCGCATTTATCATATCATTAATTTTTGCGAGCTACTTATGAAAAAACAATCTGTACTGAATCATTGTTTTGAAAAATCAGAAAAAAGCAACGTGTCTGATGATCGGACATGTACATGAGCCATAAGTCACTGCATATTATTGATGAGTAAGTATGCTGAATGGTTGATTCATTGGTCGAAAACGGATTTTTCATAGTTTTTTAATGATTAAAATTGTAAATGTTCAATTATTTTTTATTAATTTTGTCAGCCATAAACGCTACTTCTATTAAAAAAATGAATATAAAGAGATTTCTATCTGTTGCATTGCTCGTGGCCTTATTATCCTTATTGCCACAATTGCTCTTTGCAAAGACAGAGAAAGATAAAATCACCGTAGTTCTTGATCCGGGACATGGAGGAAAGGATTTCGGTGCATGTGAAAATGGAGCTAAAGAAAAAGATATAAATCTGGCCGTAGCTAAAAAACTACGGTCATTGATAGAATGCGAGCTTTCTGATGTGAAAGTAGTAATGACGAGAAACGAAGATACATATCTCACTCTTCAGCAACGTGCCGATGTGGCAAACAGTAATAAAGGAGACCTTTTCATGTCAATTCACGTCAATTCCATTGACAAGAAGACAAAAGGAAGAGAATATACTCATGGAAGTTCAGTTTATGTCCTTGGTCTTCACCGCGATCAAGACAATATGAAGGTGGCTATGAGAGAAAACGCTGTGATTGAACTTGAAAGCGATTATAAAGAAAAGTATTCAGGTTTTGATCCATCAAAAGATGAAAGCTATATCATTTTCGAGATGGCTCAAAAACGCAATCTTGGAGAAAGCATAAGAATAGCAAGTGATGCTCAGAATGAGCTCGTGACTACAGCAGGTCGTTCCAATCGTGGTGTGCGTCAGGCCGGCTTCTGGGTGCTATGGGCTACTTCTATGCCTGCGGTATTGGTAGAACTTGATTTTATTTGTAATAAAGAAGCTGTCAACTTTATGCTTTCAGACAAGGGTGTCGATAAGCTTGCTCATTCTTTGCTTAATTCTATAAAAAAATTTGTAGAAAGAAGGAGATAATTGTTATAACTAAAGGACAATACCCATATTTTAGAAACTTATATCTATTATGAAAAAAATATTCAACAAAGAGTTTGCCATAGGGCTATCTGTCATATTAGCAATTTTGATTCTGATTTTCGGAATAGACTTTTTGAAAGGCATTAATCTTTTTAAGCCTGCACATTACTATGTGGCCTACTATGATAATGTCGATGAACTGACAGTCTCTTCTCCGGTGCTGATTCAAGGTTACAAAGTTGGCCAAGTACGGGAAGTTAATTTCAACTATAAAAAGCCCGGAAAGATTGAAGTTGTAATGGCGGTGGATAAAAACCTCCAGCTTCCGGCAGGATCGGTTGCTAAAATCGGGACAACTCTTCTAAGCGGTGCGCAAATTGAGCTGTCGCTTGGTGCCGGTCCTGATTTGCTTCCATCAGGAAGTGAAGTTCCCACAAGTGTGAATCCCGGATTGATGTCGTCGATTCAAGATGGGCTTATGCCTTCCATCACGGGAATTCTTCCCAAGGTAGATTCGTTGTTGTATAATCTTAATCTTCTTGTTGCTGATCCGGCACTTTCCGCTTCTATCCAAAGACTTGACGGCATCACAAACAATCTTCTTTCCACTACTCAAGGACTGAACAGCACCATGAATAGTCAAGTGCCACGGCTTGCTAATAATGCAGTTAAAGTCACACAGTCGTTGGATACCATTGTGGGAAATCTTGGACAACTTTCTTATCAATTAAAATCACTGCCTTTGGATGCAACGGTAGATAATGTCAATCAATTGACTGCAAATCTATCCCAATTCTCCAGGCAACTCAATGACAAGAATTCCACCCTTGGTCTGCTGACAAGCGATCCTGAACTTTATAATAGACTTAATCAAGTTTCTGCTGATATAGACTCTTTGATAGTAGATATCAAGAAAAATCCTAAACGTTACATCAGTATAAAGCTCCTCTAAAGAATATTCTACCCTAATTCTTTTCGGTATAGAGTGAAACAGGTTTTTTATAGATATAATCCTGATACTGACAATTTCGAGCGCCACTATCCTACATTAAAAACAAGACTTCTGTCATTAGTCAGATATCTTATTGTAGGTGTGGTTCTTGGAATAGGAATATACGTACTTCTTTTGTATGTCTTTGATGGTCCGACAGAAAAAAACTTGAAAAAAGAGAATAGTCAACTCAAATCACAATACGCGATTCTTGAGAAACGTCTTGACAATTCTATGAAAGTTATGGAAGACATACGCAATCGCGATGATAATTTCTATCGCGTGATGATGCAGATGGATCCACTGTCGAGCAAGGAACGATATTCCGGTTTGGAAAATGATGCTAAGTATAGTAATATCAGCAAACTGAATGATGCTGAATTGATCAGTCGCATGAATAGATCTATGGATCTTCTCGAACATCAGATTTATTCTCAATCCGTATCTTTTGATCAACTTCGTGAGGCTGCCGGTGAGCAAAAAGACAAAATAGCGAGAATCCCATCAGTGTTGCCGATTAATATCAAAGACTATACCATGTCTTCCGGTTATGGATATAGGCGCGATCCGGTCTACGGCACCGCAAAATTCCATGAAGGTCTTGACTTTGCGGCCGCTACCGGTACACCGGTGTTCGCTACTGCTGATGCTGTCGTTGAGGTGGCTGAGCGCAAGGATGCTTATGGAAATTGCATTGATCTTAATCATGGATATAATTATGTCACCCGTTATGCACATTTAAGTCAAATACTTGTAAAGCAAGGTCAACACGTGAAACGAGGAGAGATGATTGGCAAAGTCGGTTCTACCGGCAAATCCACCGGCAGTCACCTTCATTATGAAGTGAGATTTAAGGGAGAGCCACAAAATCCGGTGCATTATTATTTCATGGATCTAACACCCCAGCAATATCTGGATATGATGCAGCTTGCTGAAAACTCTGGTCATGTCATGGACTGATTGCATTATCAAGATGGAGGATCTTAACAAAAAATATTATAAAATTAGAGACGTAGCTGACTTTATTGGAGTTCCATCGGCTACATTAAGATATTGGGAAACTGAGTTCCCTGAAATAAATCCAAGCCGCACTCCGACCGGAATCAGACAATACACACCTGAGGATATAGAGACTCTGCGGATTGTTCATTATCTTATCCGGGTCAAGGGGCTTAAAGTAGAGGCGGCTAAACAGCAGTTGAAAATAAACAGGAATAATATTTCAAAAAAGCTGAGGGTTATAAATGAGCTTTTAGACCTTAGGAGTGAATTGGAAGTGATGCTTAAATCACTGACAAAAAGGAAATGAATCGATTGCGCAAGTATGACATGCTTCCGTCATACAGACCGAAAGAGTATATTTTTGAGATTGGAACCTTAAAGTGATGAATTATAGTATTTGGTGTCTCCCGTCACGTTTTCACCAACAAATCCCGGAATGGTATAGGTCTCATCTTCTGATTTCAATTCAATCTCAGCGATTACAAGACCTTTCTTATCCCCCATGAATTCATCTACTTCCCATATGTGACCATTAAATGGCACTATATAGCGTTTTTTCTCAAGTATGGGCTGTGTGCAGAGTTCAAGCATCTTGATCCCGTCTTCTTTTGGAATCTGATATTCAAACTCCAAGCGAGAAGATCCGAAAGTCTTTCCTTTTACCGTCAGGAAAGCATCATCATCCTTTATTCTAACCCTCACTGTCCTTTCAGGTTCTCTCGATAAATAACCTTGTATAATGTGATGAGAATCGTAAGACAATGCCTTATAATCATCATTTATCACTAAATATTTGTGTTCAATCTCAAATGCCATAAAGAATTTTTTATTAATTTTGTATCGTAGATACCCTCTCATGAATGTTTCCATTGCAAAATTAATGAAAATCGTCAAAATCCGCAAAATGTTTGATTCTTCTTTGTCTACATTGACAATGAAGACGCTCATATTCTTATATGTGATTGTATTTTTTGCGGAATCTTCTTCAATATTTGCTCAAGATGTTGTGGTTGATACTGCAATATTCATGAGGGAGGCACGCCTTCTGCAGGAGATAATAGTAAATCCTGAAAAAGAAAAATATTCTGAGAAAGACAATCCGGCGGTTGAACTCATGCGTAGAATAAGAAAAAATGAGAAGAAGGGAGACCCTCGCAAATTGGGATTCTATAACTATGACCAATATGACAAAACGACTCTCGGACTTTTAGATATTTCAGAAGAGGATATAAAAAAGAATGATTTTCTAAATGAATATATTGACACAACATCTATTGGAAACAGGCCGATGGTCACTGTGCTTCTAAATGAGAAGGCGTCGACAACTTTGCATTTTAACGGCGGACAACGAAAAATAGTAGAAAGAGGAAAGAGTGCCAAGGGAATCAGTGAAATGTTTGATGTCGGCACTGTCGATGTGATGCTTGATGAGATCCTCCGGGAAGTGGATATTTATGAAAATGATATCACTATTCTGGGTAATAAATTTCCAAGTCCGTTGTCATCCGCGGGTACCTCTCATTATAAGTATTTTATTACCGATACTCTCGATGTGGATGGAATGAGATGCATCCAACTTACATTCTCACCGAAGTTGACAACAGAATTTTCATTTAGTGGCAATCTGTATGTAGAGCTTGGCGACTCCACTGGTTTTATTAAGAAGGTCTCAATGAAAGTGCCCCGTACGGTGAATATTAATTTCATTGATAATCTTTTTATTAATCAAATATTTGAAAAAGATTCTTTAGGGAAACGACATAAGTTGTCCGACCAACTCGGCGCTGACATCTGCCTGGTGAAGGGCACTCAGAGATTATATGCAAACCGATCATCGAAATATGAAAATTTCAGCTATGAAAAAAGAGACGACTTGAGCCGGGCCTACAACATGTTAGGTTCGATAATCGATATTGAATCGGTGACAGACACTCAAAATTCTTTTCTGTCAGACATGCGAGGGAACTCTCTATCAAATGCAGAAGGCAACATGGGTTCTTTCATGTCTGATCTGAGAAAAATCCCGGTTTTCTATTGGGGCGAAAAAGTTTTGGTGATTCTTGTCAATGGATATATAAAAACCGGACGAAACAGTAAATTTGACTTTGGCCCCGTCAACACTTTGATAAGTGCTAACCCCGTAGAGAAGATTAGGCTAAGGATTGGCGGGATGACAACAGCTAATTTATCTCCTCATTTGTTTTGCAATGGATATGTTGCATATGGCATAAGAGATAAAAAATGGAAATACAAGGCAGAACTGGAATATTCATTCAATAAAAAGAGATACCACAAAAATGAATTTCCCCGCAACGCGATAAGCGCCACCTGCATGTATGATATCGACATGGTGGGCCAGCATTATCTATTTACGAATCCTGATAATGTATTCCTTAGCTTGAAAAGGAAACGAGATATGCTTGTCACTTACAGACAACTTTTCAGATTGGAGTATAATCTGGAACTCAACAACAGACTTTCATTTTGCTTTTTTGGTGAGCACAGGAAGCAGGAAGCATCTCCATGGCTGACGTTTATCAATGGATATGACATTCAATTTTCTCATTATCGGCGTACTTCATTTGGATTTTCTTTAAGATTTGCCCCGGGTGAGAGATTGATTCAGTCAGCTGATTCACGGCAATCGGTCAATAAGGACGCTCCTGTGATAGAGATATCTCAAGAGTGGGGGCCGCGTTGTCTTCCGGGAGCAGACTATGCCATCAGTAAGACAGAACTTTCTTTGAAAAAAAGGTTTTGGTTTTCTTCTTACGGATATCTTGATGCTGTTGTCAAAGGGGGAATATTATGGACAAAAGTTCCGTTCGTTGAACTTTTGTGGCCACATGCAAACTTAAGCTATACCATCCAGCCTGAGTCGTATTCACTAATGAATCCCATGGAATATGCACTTGACAGATTTGCATCTTGCGATCTGACTTATTGGGGAAATGGAGTCCTTTTTAATCGAATACCGTTGGTGAAACTCGCTCGTTTGCGTGAAGTCGTAAGTTTTAAGTGCCTGTGGGGAAGTCTGAGTGACAAGAATAATCCTGCATGTGATCCCGAACTTTTCAGATTTCCCAAGGATGCTAACGTTGGTTTGCTCCGCAACACTCCCTATATGGAAATAAGTGCAGGAATTGACAATATATTAAAAATACTGAGAGTGGATTATGTGTGGAGGTTGAGTTATCTTAAATCTCCGGGCATTGATAAATCCGGACTAAGGGTTGCGCTTCACTTTACATTTTAACTGCTTCAACATGAAAATTAATATAGTAGATGAAGGATTGAAAGATTATGAAGAGATGCATGCCATTCAGAAAGAGATTTTCTCTTCCATGGTAGAAAAGAAAAAGCATGGCATTCCCATCACAGAAGAATTTCTTTTCATTGTAGAACATACTCCCGTCATTACTTTTGGCAAACATGCCAAGTCATCAAATTTGCTAATATCCGGAGAGCGGGCATCTGAATTGGGTGTTGGTATTTATAATATCGAACGCGGGGGTGATGTTACATATCACGGTCCCGGACAGATAGTGATATATCCTATAATAGATATGGAGTTGCATCATTTAGGTGTTAAGGATTATGTTCATCTTCTTGAAGAAGCTGTGATAATGACGCTTGAGGAATTTCATATCAAAGGAGAAAGAGTGCAAGGCGCAAGCGGAGTCTGGATTGATGCAGGAACAGATCAAGAGAGAAAAATATGTGCATTAGGAGTTAAATGCAGTCGGTTTGTCACGATGCATGGGCTTGCTCTTAATGTCAATACTGATCTCTCCGGTTTTCGGATGATTAATCCTTGTGGGTTTATCGACAAAGGAGTGACATCAATGGCACAAGAATTGGGAAAAGAAATAGATATGGCGGAAGTGAAAAAGATTATGATATTGAAATTCCAACAATTAATAGGCTTTTGAATATTTTTTTTTAAAAATATTTGGTCAGGTGAAAAAAAAACATTAATTTTGCAACGTCAAATCGGGGATGACCCAATTGACAAAAAAAACTGCCTTGTGGTGTAATGGTAGCACACCGGATTCTGGTTCCGTTTG
>CAMWJD010000119.1 GCA_947174515.1 uncultured Porphyromonadaceae bacterium | reverse complement strand
ATCAAGATCTTTTCAAGCTGCTTGAATTACATTATCGTTTAATTTCTGTGAGCTAATTATAATGAATAAATATATTTCCGCCGCCATCATCGCAGTGGCCATCATTGTCTTAGGACTTTCATTGAAAGCCGGTATCGATAATATTGCTTTCCGTGATCGGGAAGTCACGGTAAAAGGACTCGCAGAGCGCGAAGTCCCGGCAGACCTTGTCACTTGGCCCATCTCATACTCCGTGGCCGGAAACGACCTCGCATCGCTCTACAATCAGGTGAGCAGCAACAATGAGACCATCATCAAATTCTTGACATCAAATGGGATAGAGAGAAATGAGATCTCGATAAATCCCCCCGACACTTACAATGCCGAGTCAAACCAATATCGGTCTAACACCTTCAATTACAATTACTCCATCAGTAGCACTGTGACTGTGACAACAAAGAAGGTAGATAAGGTACGAGAGCTGCTCAACCGCCAGTCGGAACTGCTGAAAGAAGGAATCGCCTTCTCAAATTCATACATCAATTACCAGTTTACCGGCCTTAACGCCATTAAGCCCGAAATGATCGGTGAAGCGACAAAAGCAGCGCGCGATGCGGCCGCGCAGTTTGCCGCCGACAGCGAAAGCCGGGTTGGCAAGATCAAGAACGCTCACCAAGGTCAATTTTCAATCGACGACTCCGATTCAAGCACACCATACATTAAAAAAGTTAGAGTTGTCACCACCATAGTCTATTATCTCGAAGACTAATAGGCGTTTGCATTAATAAAATTATCATTTAAGAGGACTTTACGAATGTGTGGAGATAAATTATACAAGATTCTTGCCAATAATGTGATAATTTGCATGTTGGCTGCTTTTGTCTGGTTGCCGGCATTTTCGCAGACTTCCGGCTATTCGGCAGCGATGGTAAGATCGCACGGCAAGGAGTGGTCGGCTGATAAATCATGGGACTATGTCAGCGGATTGGTGGCGAAAACTATCTTGATGTATTGTGATCAGTATCCCGACGACGATCTTTCGGACGAAGGCTATCAGTGGTGTAAGACATTTGTAGACAAATCTATCGATTCTGAGGGCAACTTCTTCAATTTCAAAAAAGGAAGTCTTGATAATATCGCAGCCGGCAAGGTATTGTTCAATCTTTATGCTAAAGAATCATCGGCCAATTCAATAGAAGCCGGGCGTTATCAGCAAGCCGCAGACTTTCTCTATAGCTATCTGCGTTATGAATACAAACGTATCTCGCTCGCTTCGGGGAAAGGAGGATTCATCCATAAGGATTCCTATCCTGATCAGATGTGGCTCGATGGTCTGTATATGGGTGCGGCATTTTATGCGGAATATCTGGCAACATTCGCTCCTGACGATTATGATGGATGGTCTGACATAGCTTTGCAGTTTAATATTTTGCATACCCACACATACGACTCTCAAAAGTCGCTCAACTATCATGGTTGGAGTGCAAATCCGTCGGATGCCAATTCGTTTTGGGCAAACAGAAATGATCCTTTCAAAGGCTGCAGCAAGGAATTCTGGGGTCGCGGCATGGGATGGTATGCTGCGGCCTTGGTGGATGTGTTGGATTTAATGCCGCGTGAGCATCCGGATTATGAGGTCCTTTCAGAGATTTTCTCGCAAGTGGCAGAGGGGATCCGCAGGTGGCAAGATTCAACGAGTGGCGTTTGGTATCAGCTGTTGCAATATGACGATTCTTTTATGAGCGCACGCGGGCATCGCAACTATCTTGAGGCATCCGCCTCATGCATGTTTACGTATGCGCTTTTCAAGGGTTTAAGGCTTGGACTTCTCGACAATTCGGTGTTCAGTCCGATTGCTCAGAAAGCCTATGACGGATTACTCCGCTTTTTCATAACAGAAAGTGCAGACGGAGTCGACATACACAACATATGCCGCTCCGCAGGTCTTGGACCATACTACAACTGGGAGCGAAACGGCACTGCAGATTATTATCTTGATGGAAGCGATGTCTCCATCGTCTCCAACGAAGGGAAAGGTATCGGCTCATTTATCATGGCGAGCCTTGAGTATGAGAAATTCAATAATTCATCTGTGGATCAGGCGTTTGCTTTGCCGGTGACAGACATTTTGATTTATGATGTTTCAGGCCGGCGTCTGTCATCCCCATCTAAAGGCCTCTGCATTGAAGTGCATGATGGCGTGGCTAAAAAGAAATTGGCTAAGTAGAAGTCTTTATGCTGTGAGCAAGACGAGGACTATGCCGAATATTATCAACACAGTATTTGAGACGGCATATGTGATGGTGTAACCCAATGCCGGGACACTGCTTCCAAGTCGCTCCTGGACTGCTCCAAGGCCTGCGGTGGTCTTTCTTGCGCCGGCGCAGCATCCAAGCGTCACCGCAGGATGAAATTTGAAGAGCTTATGTCCGATAAGTATGGCAAGAAAGAGCGGCACTAAGGTCACGATAAGCCCGGCTATAAATATTTTCGGTCCTACTTCTGAGAATGCACTTATGAAGGAAGGTCCAGAGGCTATCCCGATCACTGCTATATACATATTCAGTCCAAGATTATTAAACACCCATAAGGAGGCTTTGGGAATGGCTCCATAGACCGGCTTCTTCGCTCTCTGCCAGCCCATGATCAGGCCAGCCACAAGTGCACCGCCGCTGGCTCCGAGACTTACGGAGACAGCACCGATCTTTATTGCCAACGCTCCCAGTAAGCCACCCAAAAGGATTCCTAATCCAATGAATACGAAGTCGGTGGAAAGAGTTCGGGGATCGGCATAGCCTATCTCTTTAGCAGCGATGTCGAGTCTCTTCTTGGAGCCGACGAGCTCAACGATATCCCCCGGTTTGACGGTTGTGCCGCCAAGAGGATTAAGAGCTACATCATTGCGTGTGATCTTCTTGATATCCACTCCATCCATATATTTTTTCCTGATCAGTTCGTGGACAGTGATCTCCGTAAATTTCTTCATCACCGTCACATCCACATCCTCCACGGGGAAAGAAAGCAGATCCACACCGGCGGTTTCGGGGCCGAGCCACTCATATTGCCCGACGATCATCTCCCGTCGGCCTGCAAGCACGATAATGTCGTCTTTGTTTATCAGCGTATCCGGTGTAATCTCATCTATAATATCACCATTCCCGGCTCGCTTTATACGCTCTACTGTAATGCGTTTCGCATCCTCTTCAAACTTTTGTTCCAACTCAGCTACTGTATGAGAAGTGTCCCACCAGAATCCGGTGGCATCGAAAGCACGGAAGGCTATCGGACGGCAGGCGTTGAAACTTGCCGGATCACTGTTGGCCGCTACGGGACTCAATGTCTTTTCCAATTCACGGGTCATGGCTTTCACCTTATCCAATCCTCCCATCATGGCCGGTCCGACATATCCGAGGAGCCAGACCGCACCAAGGGTTCCAAATACGTAGGTCATGGCGTAGCAAACCGGTATTGCAGCTGCCATACCCTTTATCTTTTCCGGGTCGCCCTGAAGTGAATTTATAGTGTCTTCGGCAGCACCTACCACGGGAGAAGCTGTTGATGCTCCGGCCATCATGCCGGCAGCCTGACCGGGATTCAATCCAAACATCAACGATACTCCCCATGCCGCGCCAAGAATCAAAACGCAAACAACAAGGGCAAACATCACTTCTTTCAATCCCTCTCCTTTCAACGATTTAAAGAACTGAGGACCGACACTGTAGCCGATACAGAAAAGGAACAGAAGGAACGATACGGATTTAAGCGGGCCACCGACGTTTATGTCAAGTTGGCCGATGAGCACCCCGACTATAAGGACAGCTGTCACGGTTCCAAGCGCAATCCCTTTGAATTTAAGTTTTCCGAGCCAGAACCCAATCCCTATTGTCAGGAAAACCGCCAGGGCCGGAGTATGGCGTAAAGTTTCAACAAACCACATGATAAAATATAACTTTAAGATTGACTTCCGGATGAATCGTTGTCGGAAGGAGCAACAGGATTTTTCTTGAATGAACTTTGCACATAGTTCGTCAGGTAGACTGTGAATAAGGGGAATATTATCATTCCGGATATCGGAAGGATGACAGCCACAATCTTTCCGGCCACTGTCACGGGTGATATTGCACATCCTACAGTCGACAGGTTCATCATCGTCCACCACAAGGCTGTCCAATATGAATTTACATCAGGATTTACTCCGGCCTCGCGCTGATAGAATATCAGTGAGCAGAAGTATGCTATGAAGAGCATGATGGTGATATAAGATGCAAAGAGACTCGACACCGCGTTGGAGGAAACGTAGCCGACTACGATTGCCAATGCCAATGCTCCCCGTGCGAGAGGGATGAATCGGGCAAAATACAGCATATCCGGACTTAAAGTGATGTTCAGGTAATTGACGATGTTCAATACCGGAATAGAGAGGAGAAGAAACCAAAACCGTCTTTTGAAATACGACCATTTCTGATCGGCATAATATAGGCCGAGAAAGAAATCAAGTATGAACACCATGCAGACCCAATATTGGAATGTCATGTAAGCATGATTTGAGAGGAAATCGATACGCTTGAATGTGTCGTATGAAATCCATGATATGAGTGCGGCGGAGAGCACAAGCACCACAAGGTTCATTACAGTCATTACATATCGTTCGGATTTTGACTGATTTCTTTTTCCGGGTGTGTTTGTCGTTGCCATAGTATTTAGTTTAGATGGTTATCGGTTTGATCGTCCGGATTCCTGATCATTTGACTTGGGTTTTGTAAATGAAGATATCAGCGCGCCGGCCACCATTAACGATGCCGGCCAAAGTGGCGATGCCATGCCCTATAAATTGCCCGAGGCCGACAACTCCCATTGTATAAATCTGCCTCAGGCAATGGGGCATAAGGGCTATGTCAATAGTCTTTGATGTAGTGGAATCAGTAGTCATTTTCTATCGGGCCTTATCTTGATTTAATACGATTTACATAATATTAACACCAAGAATGGCGTAGGGTTCATTTGTCGAGAGCTTGGGAGATATCGGCGATAATATCGTCAATATGCTCGGTGCCTATACTGAGTCGTATGGTAGCAGGAGTGATATGCTGACGTTCGAGTTCTTCTGGTTCAAGTTGGGAGTGAGTGGTTGTATATGGATGTATCACCAGAGATTTTACATCCGCAACATTCGCGAGGAGCGAGAATATCTTCAGCGAGTCGATGAATTTCCATGCGTCTTTCTCATCTCCTTTTATCTCGAACGTGAATATCGAACCGGCCCCGTTGGGATACAGCTTGTTGTATAGATCATGATCCTTATGGTCAGGGATGGCGGGATGATTCACTTTCAACACCTTAGGATGATTGGCAAGGAATTCTACAACTTTCAATGCGTTTTCAACATGACGCTCTACACGGAGCGACAGAGTCTCCACTCCCTGGAGCAGAATGAATGCGTTGAAGGGTGAAATGGCGGCTCCCGTATCTCTTAGAATCACGGCACGTATTCGTGTCACGAATGCGGCAGCTCCTGCAATATCTGCAAATACCGCTCCATGATAACTTGGATCCGGCTTAGCAAGAGTTGGAAATTTTTCCGGATATTTACTCCAGGGGAAGGAACCGCCGTCAACAATAATTCCACCGAGGGATGTGCCATGTCCTCCAAGGAATTTTGTCGCGGAATGTACTACCACATCGGCCCCCAGCTCAATGGGTCGGGCAAGAAAAGGAGTGCCGAAAGTGTTGTCAACAATCAGAGGGATATTGAAGCGGTGGGCTATATCAGCTAATGCCCGGAGATCCGTCACATCGCAGTTAGGGTTTCCAAAAGTCTCTACAAACAGCAGTTTGGTGTTGTGTCGGATTGCCTTTTCCACTGCTTCAAAGTCGCTTACATCTACGAATGTGCTTTCAACTCCCTGGGTAGACAGTGTGTGGCTTATAAGGTTTGTGGAACCTCCGTATAGATTGTCGGCAGCCACTATATGATCACCGTTCTGAGCGATGTTCTGAAGGGCATATGTTATTGCGGCGGCTCCGCTGGCTACCGCTAATCCTGCCACACCCCCTTCAAGTGCCGCAACTCTCTCTTCAAGCACACCTTGCGTGGAGTTGGTGAGTCGACCGTAAATGTTGCCTGCGTCGCGGAGTCCGAAACGGTCGGCGGCATGCTGGGAGTTGTGGAACACGTAGGAAGTGGTCTGATAAATGGGAACTGCACGTGCATCGGTTGCTGAATCCGGTTCTTCCTGTCCGACATGGAGTTGGAGTGTCTCAAAGTGTAATTTTTGATTTTTCATAATGCGTGTCTTTTGATTAATCTTTGTTGCAAAATTAGTAAATATGGAAATAATATCCAATGGATTTTATAAATTTAGAAAATATTGCTAAATTTGCATTTGATTTAGTAAAAATATTCTAAACAAGGATCTATTAAAGAATCATGACAGAATATTTTTCCGTTGAGCTTGGGAAACCTAAATTATCACATTATGAATGAAAAACTTGACAAGACAGATTTGGCTATTTTAGACCAGCTTCAGAAAAACGGTCGGCTAACGAATAAGGAGCTTGCGGCTGCGGTCCATCTGTCTCCAACTCCAACATTTGAAAGGGTAAAGCGGTTGGAGAGAGAAGGATACATACGAAATTATGTCGCAGTGCTTGATCCTGACAAACTCAATTGTGGTTTTGTGGCGTTCTGTTATCTAAAGATGAAGCAACATTCTTATGAAAATGCCACCCGTATCATGGAGGCCATACGCGAAGTGCCGGAAATTGCGGAGTGCTACAATATTTCGGGAGATTACGATTTTCTGTTGAAAATTTATACGCGTGATATGAAATCATATCAGCAGTTTCTGCTTCGTATCCTTGGGGAGATTGATTGTATAGGATCATTGAACAGCTCCTTTGTTCTTGGAGAGGTGAAGAATGAACATCTCCTGCCTCTTAAAACTTAACTTAAATAAAGATGATGCGCGCGCGAGATTTTGAACCTGTCATTTGGTTTAATGAGACATTTTAAGTTTTAATAATATTTAAATATATAGATACAATTGTGTTAAATCTAAGTTAAAGTGCAATACCGTACTAAACGTCAGGTTGTTATATTAGTCAAAGATTGCGTAAAACAAATGGACGTAAATATAAAAAAATATTATTTTAAAATTGGAAATGATGAAAAAGAAAGTATTAGGTTTAGCACTTATGGCCATGGCACTTGTAGGATTCAATGGTATGGCACAGAATAATTC
>CAMWJD010000118.1 GCA_947174515.1 uncultured Porphyromonadaceae bacterium | reverse complement strand
ACTTCATTGGATTTTTTATTATTCGTAAATAAGTTTAAACAACTTCATTACCAACAATCACAAAACAAACCTAACTATTATGAGAATCAAACATTATGGAGCTTTATTAGCAGGAGCTGTCGTCACTCTTTGTGGAGGACTCGGGCTCAATGCGATGATGGCTCCGGCAGCTCCCCAAGCTGCTGAAGAAGGCGCGTCAGAACTTCAAGACGTGACCGCAGTATGGAGTTATGCCAATTCAGGCGTAATGGAAGCCACAATGGCACTTTCCGGATCATCAGACGCCGGCACGGTCACCGCCTCGGAAGGTGGACTGGAAATGACAGTAATCGCCAACGGAGCATCCTTCCGCAATAACGGCGACAACATCCAGGTGCGCACGGGCGCTGAATTCCGTATCCCGGTAATCTCTACCGATGATGTAGTGACAGTTGTGGGATATACCGGATATTCCTATTATTCCATTTCCGGCGGAGAAGAACTTAACAACACCAATTCTTATAAGGCCAAGTATTCCGACGTAGAACGCGGCTATGTGTCGGTAGTGTCGACCAACGACAACAACTACTATAAGTCGCTCACAGTGGAGCAAAAAGCGCCCAAAGGTCCGGCAACTCTTGATAACCAGGCGGCAACAGCGACCTTTACTTTGGATCTCGGCGCCGAGGGCCAGAAAGCCGACTTCAACTGCGCAGACTATTTCCTTGCATCAAAAGTGGCCTACGGCAGCAGCCTCACTCTTGACGGCAAAGACAACAAAAGCCTCGACATGACATGGTTTGGCGTTGACTCTAAGAAATCAAGCGCTGACGAAAGCAACTCAATACGCTTCATAATCCAGCCTAACTTCGGACTTACGTTCACGCCTACGAAAGTGTCTTTTGAAATGACTCGTTTCGGCACAGATGGCGGCTATGTAGACGTGGCTTGGGAGAATCCCGACAATACAGTCGTGACTCTTGCAAAGGAAGTAAAGCCGCAGCGTGACAATGCCACACCCAACGTGAGCGAATGTAGCTACGACATCACCGGCGCCACTCCAAGCGAAGGTCCTTGCGCGCTTCTGCTAAACCTCTATAGTCTTGACAAAGGCAAGAGAGTTGGCTTCCGCAACATCGTGATCGAAGGCACGCTCAGCGGCACTGAAAAAGAGATTCCGATGCTCGGATCGTTTAAGGCCAACGACATCGAATATAGCGTCCAGGACATTTTTGAGGCTGACGGTGAAGACTATAAATCCACAATCCTGATTCCATGGGATTCAGCTATGATCAGCGAAAACAATCCAGTCACCGCTGTCACCCCGATAAAAGGAGAAGTGGGCAAAATAACCTACGATTTTGTGGCTTTAGACTGTGAAAACAAATGGGATTGGGAGTCTTGCTACGTCACCATACCTGTATCATTAGGTGAAATAACAATTAATTATATTGCTTATTTCCACTATCGTCCAGGCTACACAGTGACATATTATGACACTGATGCCAAGACTGCAATGGGGTCTCAGATTGTAGAGCAAGACACACCGATCAAAGAGTTTGCCGTCGACTATACGACAGCTCAGGCAGAAGAGGGATATAAAGTGCGCGGCTGGTATGTGGCGCCTGCAAATGGCCGAAAGGCAAGTGTGGAGGATAAAGTCACGGGAGACACGAATCTCTATGCCCGCGCTTCGGAAATCGAGACAGAGTCTACCCACAAGAAATATGAATTCCTCCTCAACGATGCATCTTTTGACCCGGCAGACCACGAGGCATTCAACACTGAAAACGGATATTTCCACGACACGACCCATGGATGGGCATTCAAGAACGGCGATGTGATCACTCTTCTCACCGGACCTAAAGCAGCAGTCTCAATCGGGCTCTGCCGATATGGATATGGCACCAACATCAAGGTGACAGATGCCAAGGGAAATGACGTGGCAACAGTGCCGGCCAAATCAGAAACAGAAACCGACGGCGAAATCGTATCATTCCAATATGAAGGGGAGCCCGGTCTTCTTACCCTCACATTTGAATCGACAGGGGAACTCTACATACACTCCGTGAAGATCATGAACAACGCTGAAGTGAACTATGAATCAGATGGCAACTGGTATTTCGTGAAGCCGGCCGACGCCCAGTCACTTCTCGACGTGATCGAAGCAGTAAGCGCGGTCAACTCTGACCGAAATGCAGCCCGCTCTTACATCTTCATTCCTGATGGAGAGTATGACCTACGCGAAAAAGTGCTCACCAACATCTCAGGCCACAATATCTCACTCATCGGCCAGAGCATGAAGAACACCATCATCCGCAATGCTCCACACTATTCAACAGAAGGCATCGATAAGACAGCTACCCTGATGAACACCGGAACAAACCTCTATATGCAGGATCTCACAATCCAGAACGCACTCGACTATTATGCAGCTCAAGATGCAGGCCTGCAAGGCGGACGCGCTGTAGCATTCTGGGACAAGGGTATCAATACCGCTGCCAAGAATGTGACTCTCCTATCTTATCAGGACACATATTACAGCAACAACGTCAACGGCACTTACTATTGGGAGACATCTGACATCCACGGCACTGTAGACTTCTTCTGCGGCGACGGCACAATGTTTATGACCAACTCAACGATCACAATCGAAAAGCGTAAGAAAGACGGTTCCGGCGAATGTACCATCACTGCTCCTTCCACTAAGGCAGGCGATAAATTCGGTTATGTATTCGACAACTGCACCATCGACAACAAGGCTGCCAAGTACAATTTAGGACGTGCATGGAGCAATGAACCACGCTGCGCTTATATCAACACCACTGTCAACGACAACAATATCAACAGCGCCCGCTGGACAGCAAACGGCATGAACGTGGCAGCCAAATCATTCGTGGAATACAACACCAAGGATGCCAACGGCAATGTAGTGTCACCTTCATCTCACGTGATGACATTCATCAAGGGCGACAACGTCAACAAGATGGAAACAATCCTGACAGCTGACCAAGCCGCCGAATACACTCTCGAAAATGTATTCCCGAACTGGGATCCTAAGGCACTTTGCGTTCAGATCGACGCACCTCAGGCAACTCTGAAAGATGGCATCATAACCTGGCCGGCAGTTGAAGGCGCTTCTGCATATGCTCTCTTCAAAAACGACAAATTGGCAGCCATAGTCACTGATGGAGAATCATATGCGGCAGATGATGCCGATGCCAAGTGGGAAATCCGCTCAGCCAATGCCCAGGGTGGTCTTGGAAAAGCTGCCGCAATCTCAGGCGCCAGTGGCGTAGAAGGCATCAATGCTGAAAAAGAATCCATCTATTATAACCTTCAGGGCATCAAGGTAGCTAATCCGGTGAAGGGTCAGCTCTATATCGTAAATGGCAAGAAGGTTGTGAAATAAGATTTCTCAGTTCGCTACAATAGAAAACGCACCGGTTTTACCGGTGCGTTTTTTCATGGCATGCGCTTAGCAATGCAGGATAGGAAATCGGTGAATGAGCGGATCACATCGAGAAGCGACATCTGCGCCGCTTCATTCTGCTTTGCGAAAAGGGTTCCGCTGGTCGAGGATGTCTCAAGCTTACCTTGCAAAGTCGGTGAGACTCCACTGATGTCCTCAAGCATCTGCATCTCTATCTTCAACAATTCAGTGATGCCGATATTGGCGGCGTTGCTGCTTACCTGCGTCGGCAAGGGGACACCGGGCTTGGCATGGAAAGGAATCACCCCGTTGAAGCGCGACCATTCGTTTGCCACATCCTGAAGTTCCATTCCCTGCGGAATGGATTCGTCGGGAAAGAGCAGCACACCTTTTGCGCTTGATTTCATGATGAAATCGTAGAGAGTGATCAGTCGGTTCACGTATTTTTGCTGATCGATTAAGTCGCTGATGTAGGAATGAATTTCCCCATCTATGAATGGATAAGCCTTGAACACGTAGGGATGCATCGCAACCGGCCGGTCTTCACATATCAACGAACCATCATCGGCAAACCATCGGCATCTCCATTGATGACGGACCACGCTTTTCAAATCCTTTGCTTTTTCATCGGGAAAATCGCCGGCGGCCGACTGCTCGAGAACCTTATCCATATTTTCAAAACTCAAGGTTGCATTTTCAGCATCATGTATATAAGCGAACACCTGCGGCTCCTTCACCCATACCTCCGTGATTCGGCACGGACCATTTACAGCATCCTTCTGTCCATATATGGCTGAAAGGCGTCTGAAATCAGTAGTAGAGTGGCAAAACTTCTCCAATATATTGGCAAAACTGACGCGATGCACCTCCCCTATGAGATCCACATCCCTACCCAAAGGATCGTAACCGTCGGAATGGAAGAAAAAATTGTCGGCAGTGACAGGCACGATGGCCGACTCTTCCACTTTGACGGCAACCAGGCCGGAAATAAGAAATTCTTCAAGGAGCCTGGGCGAGAGTTCTTCCATCCTGTTTTTGCCAAACCACTTGCGCCGCCGCTGATTCTCTTCCCTAAGAGCGTTGCCTGCGAGACCACTCTCTGCGCGACTGATCACAGGCACTTTATATTGGGAACGACAGATGCCGATCACATTACGCAGGATTCTTCGCAAGATATTGTTTTTCAGTGGCTCGCGTCCCTCTTGCCTTAGAAATTCACGTTCGGTCATAGTTTTACGGCCAAAAGTCATTATATCTTCCCATTGGTCGCCATATACATATCGTTTGCAACGGGCACGCTCGGAGCGGAATTTTGACATTCCGCTCCATACATTTGAGGCATAAGTGTAAAGTTGTGACATGAGATTTCCGGGTTACTGGATTATAACGGCCACATGGCGCGGCGGATAACTCCTTGAGGGGGACGCATGGTCGCCGCCGTGAGGCGCAATGCAGAAAGATCCTCTGACGCTCTTTCCCTCCATATGGCCGCGGCCGAAGGAATGATCACCTCCATGCGATTTGCCATCACAGCCGCCACCAGATATGCATGAATCTTTTCTTTCATATAAGCGAGCGCCGATGACTGAACAGGAAACCGGAATCTAAAATCCCATGTCTCGCACGTCTCAAGATCATTGACATTGCTCATAAGCTTCGGATGACACAATATTCTGGAGAGGGCAATTCTCAATTCAGCGACTCCAAGAGCCAGCAATCGCCACACGTAATCAATATTCCCTTCTTCACACACATCGGCCATCTCATGGCGACGATGACGGTCAAGTTCCGTATGAAGTTCCGATTCAAGCCATGCGGCACTCCTTATATCCGCAATTAATTCACTTGATTTGATGTTACAGCACGAGATGGCTTCTTTCGTTTGCATAGTGATTCTCTTAGAAGTTCAAGACTTACGGCGGCTACTTTTGAATAATCATCGGTATCTGTCTTATTAGTGATCATAAACCATTCCGAGGTTGCGGATGCCACTATATACTGATGTATCGATGATGATATTGCATCCACAGCGGCCGTGTTGAAATTGTCGGGCATATCAAGCACAAGTGTCCTATTATCGGCAAGTGCGCTGAGGGCATTGTCAGCTTCCCTGGAATCTTCCTCAAGCACTTCAGTCATTTCCCCTTTAATTTTGGCGAAAGCATTACTGATGCTTCTCATGATCTGGTTGAGGTTTTCATCATCGTTGTTGGCTTGCATCAGAGCCACTTGCCGGTAGTTTTTGCCGTCGCTGCGGCTTCTCCCAGTGAGATAAGTCTTGTTCTGGATATCATAGATCAGTTCTTTGATATCGATTGTGATGTTTACTACCATGATATTTTAATGTTTTATGTTGAATTTTCAGGGACGTATCGGTGCCGGATGGTGATAGAGTATGGATTGCAGTTTCAGGGAATAGTCATCACAGCGTGAGAATGTGGCGCTTGCCCTGGCCGGGCTCACTATCTCTTGCCATAGCCCCAAAACGTGTGAAGTCAACATGTTTTCTACTGTTTTTGAAAGCTGATTGCTGTCAGTGCCATCGGAAAGGCAAAATTTCAGACACAATTTTTCATCTGTGTTTGAGACGCATTTCAGCATAGGACGGCTTATGTCAATGACCTGCATCGAGGCCTCGTCGAAGAAAGAATGAAAGAGAGCCATGTCGGCTTCAGAAAGTGCGAGACGTTCATAATCGCGGTCTTCCGGCGAACGCGTCCCTTGCCATTCCATGCGGCGTGCGACCTGACGGAATACCGACTGCCGGGGAATCTCTACTGATATTTCCATGATTTCGTAGTTTTGTCGTTGTTAGTTTTAGAATTTGTTTATCTATGATAGATTTGTCAGGCTGCAAAATTACTGCATCAACCGGTCTCCCTCCCCTTATCCCACAAATCATAAAGCACTGCACAAATCAGGCAGCGCATTTACATTATTTAACACATTTTGTTTTTACATATGCGTTGCTATGTTGTAATTTTGCATTTATAAAACATAACAACGCAAGACATATGAAAAGAAAAGGAAACAAGAGCGACTTTACTGCTGACAGAAACGCCGAACTTCGCGCAGCATTCTTCAATCAGGAAATATATAATACGTCGGATGCCGTAATGATAAAAACCGTAAGAACGCCGGCTTCCCGATTCTGGGTGGATCCCTACAGGGCACGCGATGTATTGTCACGCTATGAGAAAAATCCCGACTCCATTACTTCCATGAATCCGGAACGGCAACGAATGTATAAGGTCCTTTACGAAAAATACAAGGAGTTGCGAAGCCAGTTCCCGACGGATACTAAAATAAAACTAACCTCAATGGCGGTCTACTCCCAAGCTCCGGAATTTTTTCTTTCGCCCGCTACCGCACGCACTATAATTTACAGTTTCTGACCTTACGATATGGAAATACAGATCAACGGCAAGCATTGGATAAATTGGAAAGATTCGGAGATGTCCGCACTTGACTCGGACAAAGACAACACCTCACCTTCTTCTATATCTTTGGAAGACCTGAAGATAGAGACTTCTCTTGATCCCGAAGGGACATTTCCTACCGGGAATATCCGGATTGCGCTAAACAGCGGAGAGGCGGAAAAGGCCCAATTAATGCTCGAAGGAGACATAATGCGAGTGGATTGCGCCACCGCCGAAAGAATAACTCACGCGATAGTGGAGAAAGCAGCTCAATTTCTTCTCGACACATCTACTGAACTACGACGGAAGGGCCTCTTCATCCTCCCCTTCAGGTTTTACACAATGTCAGTGAAACGCGACGGCTCACTATCCTACCCGACTCCACAAGCAGTGGCACTCCCC
>CAMWJD010000117.1 GCA_947174515.1 uncultured Porphyromonadaceae bacterium | reverse complement strand
ATCTTAGTTTTAACTCTTCTTGTTGATTTTTTGAATTCGTAAATAAGTTTAAACAACTTCATAGTATATAACAACTGTGACAATTTAATTATGCATTCAGCATTATGAATTCTGACTTAGTAATCTCCTTACGTGACATCAACAAGACTTATCCGGGGGTAATTCCACTCCATGTATTGAAAGATGTCAATCTGAATATTCATAAGGGTGAGCTTGTATCGATAATGGGTGCCTCAGGTTCCGGAAAATCAACTTTGCTCAATATACTTGGTATCCTCGATAACTACGATTCTGGATCTTACCTTCTCGATAACTTATTGATAAAAGATCTATCAGAGAATAGGGCTGCGGAGCTTCGCAACAGAATGATTGGATTCGTATTCCAGTCATTCAACCTTATCAACTATAAAAATGCACTTGAAAACGTGGCTCTTCCGTTGTTTTATCAGGGCGTCGGGCGCAAGAAACGCAATGCTCTTGCTATGGAGCAATTGGAGCGTATGGGGCTCGCCGACAGAGCCCACCATCTTCCCGGAGAACTTTCGGGAGGTCAGAAGCAGCGTGTAGCCATAGCAAGAGCCCTTGTCACCAAGCCTTCTCTCATTCTTGCCGACGAACCCACCGGCGCGCTCGACTCAAAGACTTCTAAAGAAGTGATGCAGGTATTTCGCGAACTCAACGATACAGGAATGACCGTGGTTATCGTCACCCACGATCCGACAGTTGGCGATGCCACCGACCGCATCATCCGTATCGTCGACGGGCGCATCGACCAAAATTCTCAATTCTAAATTCTCAATTCTAAATTACATAGGATGTTCGACCTTTTCAGGGAAATATCCCAGACAATAAAAAATAATAAGCTCCGCACAGCTCTTACGGGCATTGCCGTTGCTTGGGGCATATTCATGCTGATCGTGCTTCTCGGTGCAGCCCGAGGAGTGATCAACAGCTATGAGGATGAGTCGTCGAGTTCAAGCGTAAACTCTATCCGGCTCTGGAGCGGCACAACTTCAATGCCTTATAAAGGATATAAGGATGGTCGTTGGATACGCCTGCAGGATAAGGATATGGATGCCATATCCGGAGAGGTGGATGCGGTGTCTGACGTGTCCATATCCACTTCTGCGTCAGGTTTCAATATAGTCGGTCCGAAAGACTACATCAGTGGGGGCTTTGAAGCGGTATATCCGGATGAAAGTCGGACTCAGAGGATTTTTGACATTGAAGGCAGATTTATTAACCAAAAGGATATAAATGATCTGCGACGCGTCATTGTGATTAGCAGGGACAATGCTGCCCTTCTTTTCGGTGACGCCGAAAAGTCTCTTGGCGAGGAGGTACGCGCTATGGATCTCTCATGGAAAGTGGTCGGTGTCTACACGCACAGATGGAGGAAGGGTTCGTTCGTTCCATACACTACCTACAAGGCTATCACCGGTGGTGACGGATATGTCGATGAGATGACCGTACGTGTGGAAGGTATAGCTACTGATACTGAGGCGGAAGAGATTGAGTCTCAGGTCCGTTCGGTTCTCGCACGCCGGCATGAATTCGATCCCGCCGATTCCAATGCCGTTTGGATTTGGAATCAGTTTGCCAGCTATCTGAAGCAGGGTCAGGCGATGACATATCTCAACCTTGCGGTGTGGGTCATAGGTATCCTGACTCTTCTCACAGGTATTGTCGGCGTGAGCAACATAATGTTTGTCTCAGTTCGCGAGCGGGTCCATGAGATCGGTATCCGTCGCGCTATAGGAGCGAAGCCTAAGGGCATAATCATTCAGATTCTTGCTGAAAGCGTGGCTATCACCACTCTTTTCGGATATATCGGACTGGTAGCCGGAATGGCGGTCCTCCAGGTGCTGAATGCGTTGCTTGGAGATTCACAGGGTTTCTCAAACCCTACGGTCAACATATCGTTGGCTCTGCAGGTGACGGCAGCTCTCATTGTGGCAGGTGCCGTTGCCGGACTCTTCCCGGCGATCAAGGCCACTAAAGTTAAACCCGTAGAAGCACTTCGTGACGAATGAGGACATCCTTTTTTGATATTGAAAATTGGCGTGAGATCGGTGCCACGCTTGCCAGAAACAAGACAAGGACCTTCCTTACGGCGTTCGGCATATTCTGGGGCACCGCCATGCTTGCCATGCTCTTTGGAGGCGCCCATGGTTTTGAAGGCGTCATGAGACGCAATTTTGCCGGATTTTCCACAAATCTCGGCGGTTGCTTCGCCAATCGGCGCACTGAGCCTTATAAAGGATTCAATAAAGGCTCTTCATGGGGAATGACTGTTCAAGACCTGCAACTGATCCGTCAGTTGGCTCCTGCAATAGAATACAGCACCGAGATGAATCAGCGCTCCGCCACTGTGGCGTATGGCACAAAGACTAAGAATGCGAGCGTGGCAGGCGTGGAGGGTGACTACGCCAGGATTATGACTCCGGTCATAAGCGACGGTCGTTTCATCAACCATTCCGATGTCTCGCTGGAGCGGAAGGTGGCGGTGCTCGGAAAGAATGTGGCGACGTCGCTTTTCGGCAATGACTCTCCGGTAGGGAAATATGTGAATCTTGACGGACTCTATTTCCTTGTGGTTGGGGTTGCCTCGCAGCTTTCAGACGCCTCGATCGGAATGCGGCTTGATGACGGTGTGATTCTTCCTTCATCCACTATGCGCCGTGCATGCAACTGGGGAAACTCAGTGGGTTTCTTCATCTACACGGCACCTCAGGGGCATTCGCCGTCTGAAAACGAACCGGTCATACGTCGGGTACTCTCTTCTGCCCATTCCATTAGTCCCGACGACAGGCAAGCTATAGAGTTTGTGGACATATCTGAGACATTCGAGATGATCGACAATCTATTTTTCGGTATTTCCCTTCTTGCTCTTTTCGTTGGATTCGGTTCCCTTCTTGCCGGAGTGATAGGCGTGGGTAATATCATGTGGATTGTAGTGAAAGAACGCACTCAGGAATTCGGAATCCGCAGGGCGATAGGAGCCAAACCTCTCGATATTACGGTCCAGGTGCTTTCTGAAAGTATAATGCTCACTATTGTGGCCGGTACTCTTGGTGTCTGTTTCGGAGCTCTTGTGCTCGGCATCGCCGACAAACTCACTTTTGATCCCTTTCTCGGACATGCCGGCTTTGAACTTTCATTCAGTACTGCAATCACAATCGTTGCCCTCTTTTTCATACTTGGCTCTTTGGCCGGCACGATCCCGGCCATACGCGCCATGCGTATCAAGCCAATCGAAGCCCTCAACGACAAATAAAAGATAGAAGAAAAAATCATGATAAATCTGCTGAATCGTGATAAATCCTGAAAATTCTCAATTCAAAATTCTCAATTATTCAATATATGAAAAAATTCTTTAAGATCTTCCTATGGATCATAGTTGCAGTCATTGTGCTTGGCACATTTTATTTCCTCTACCGCAACTCCAGGCCGAAAGAGGAACATTATGCAACAGTTACTCCGGTTATCACCGATATCCGGCGCACCACGGTGCTCAACGGTAAGATAGAGCCTCGCGATGAAATTCAGGTAAAGCCCCAGATTTCAGGTATCATCACTCAGATAGAGGTGGAGGCCGGAGACTTCGTGAATGAAGGCGATGTGATAGCGCGCATTAAGGTTATTCCGGAGGCATCGCAACTTTCTAATGCCCAGGCGCGTATTGACGCCGCTCAGGTGGAGGCAGACGATGCGCTCGTGAAATTCAATCGTTCTAAAGACTTGTATGAAAAGAAGGTGATCTCACGTGAGGAATATGAGAATGTTGAGAAGGCGCTTGTGAAGGCTCGTCAGGATCTCAATTACGCCAAGGATTCTTATCGCATAGTTAAGGATGGAGTGTCGCAATTTAATGCTAAGGAAAGCAATACTCTCGTACGCGCCACGATCACCGGACTGGTGCTTGATGTCCCCGTGAAAGTGGGTTCTTCAGTGATTCAGGCCAACACGATGAACGACGGCACAACAGTCGCAACAATCGCTGATATGACCAATCTTATTTTCAAGGGTAACGTTGACGAGACTGAAGTGGGGCTTCTAAAGCCGGGTATGAATATGGATATCACCATCGGTGCTGTAGCCGATCTCCACCCTACCGCTGTCCTTGAATACATATCTCCGAAAGGGACAGAAAACAATGGTGCCAACACTTTTGAGATTAAAGCTGCGTTGACAGTCGATGATGTCTCCGCTCTGCGTTCCGGATACAGTGCCAACGCCACCATACTTCTCTCTGAAGCTAAGGATGTCATGAGCCTTCCTGAGAGTGTCGTTGTGTTTGAGCGTGACAGTACTTTTGTATTTGTGCGCACCGATACTGTTCCCGCTCCCAAGTTCGAACGCCGTGTGGTTGAGACAGGTCTATCCGACGGTATCAACGTTGAGATCAAGAAAGGTATAAAGAAATCTGATGTGATCCGTGCCGAAAAACTCTGATATTATGAAATCTAAAATTATAATTGTACTCATAGCATCCCTTTCCGTTCTCTACGCTCCCGTCCAGGCCCAAAGGGCTTGGAGCCTCGACTCCTGTATAAGCTATGCACTGACTCATAACGTTGAGATCCGTCAGCGCATCAATGCCGCGCGTCAGGGTGAGATGGCCGTAAGGGAAGCGAAAGACCGCGTTCTCCCAAATCTTAGCGGCTATGGAAGCCAGAATTTCAGCTTCGGTCGTGGCTTGACCGCCGACAATACATATGCAAACCGTAATACAAGTTCGTTTTCTGTTGGAGCTCAACTTTCCGTTCCCTTATTTCAAGGTCTCCGTGTAGTGCGCTCTGTGAAATATTCTGAAACTTCTCTCAAGGCTCTTGTAGAGCAGTCAGAAGCGGTTAAGGATGATGTCTCGATAAATGTTATGGCTGCTTTCCTGCAGGCACTCTATGCCAGGGAAGCTCTCGGAGTCGCCCGGATGAGTCTTGGTGTGTCAAAAGATGAGCTCAGGCGCAGGGAGATTCTTCTTGATGCCGGGAAAATTCCTGAGTTAGATCTTTTCGAGGCGCGTGCACAGGTAAGCCGTGACGAACTTGCCGTTGTAAATGCCGAAAACGATAGTGTGCTTGCTCTCCTTGACCTTTCCAATCTTCTTGATATAGAAAATGACGGTTCTTTCGATATTATTCCTCTTGAGGAAGAATATCTTCCTATTCCACCGCTCGATGAGGTATGGACGAATATGCAGATGGCAAATCACTCTCTGCGTGCCGCAGCTATCCGCAGGCAGGCAGCCGGTGAAAATGTGGAGGTGGCCAAAACCGGTTATATACCCACGCTTTCCTTCAATGCTGGAATCGGTACAAGCTACTATAAGACGTCCGGATTAAGCAACGAGGCCTTTGGGCCGCAGATGCGCCATAATTTTTCAAAATCATTTGGCTTTTCCCTTAATATTCCGATATTTGACGGTTTCTCAACCCGAAATTCGATATACCGGGCGCGTCTTGACCGGTTGAATGCCGAACTTGACCTTGACAACACACGTCAGCAACTTTATAAGGCTGTATCGACTGCGCATGCTCAGGCAAAAGCCGCTTTTAGCAAGGAGATAGCCTCACAGTCTGCCGTGGAGAATACAAAGGCGGCATTCGATGCCATGACCGTGAAATATGACAATGGCCGGGCGAATGCCACCGAATATGAAAAGGCGAAGGCCGACTACATCAATGCACTTGCCGACCGCCTGCAAGCTCGCTACGAGCGCCAGCTCCGCACCCGCATCCTTCTCCACTACAACCAATAACAATATTGTTGAGTCGGTGTATAAGGGTCCATCCTAAATGAGATGGGCCCTTAAAATCAAAGAAGAGATTTGAGCTTTTCTGAAGCGCCTTTCTCCGACACGAGAATTCCTTCAGGCGATACTACTATCACCAGATCTTTCAGTCCTAATCCGATCACCGGTATTCCCAGTTCGTTCACCACGTGCGTATTTTCGCAGTCATGCAATTTTGCGGATCCTTCTGTCATGGATGGCAATTTCTCTGTCAGGGTATTCCAGGTTCCGAGGTCTTTCCATTCTCCGGTGTACGGGAGTACACCGACCGATTTCGCTTTCTCTACTACCTCATAGTCGAAACTTATCTTGGGAAACTTCTCATAATCGGCGTGTATCTCCTCGAAATCCTTGCCGGGCATATATTTTTTGACAATATCCATCAGATAGCCGAGTCGGAACGCAAAAACGCCGCCGTTCCAAAGCGCTCCTTCTGCAAGGAGTTTCTTGGCTTTCTCTACATCCGGCTTCTCGGTGAATCGCTCCACGGGGATCGACATGCCGTCAGCTTCCGCTCCTGCTTTCGGGACTATATATCCGAATTTTTCAGAAGGATAGGTTGGTGTGATTCCCATCAGAATAAGTTCTGCATCGCCACGTTTCACAGATTCTGCCATTCTGCAGACTGTTTCAAAATAAGTGTCGTCGGCGTAGGTGTCGCAAGGCATCACTATCACCGGTTCTTCCGGAGATGTGCCATTCGATGCCAGATAAGAGCATGACAGCGCTATAGCAGGAAATGTATCCCTGCGGCATGGCTCCGTCACGATTCCGATACTATTGCCGAGTTGGGCCTTTACATAATCTTTTTGAGCCTCTCCTGTGGCCACTACGATTCCGTCAGCATTTCCGGTTGCCTTGATCTGCCTCACTACGCGCTGTATCATTGATTCCTTATGTCCGTCAGGCGTCTCCAACACCTGCAGGAACTGTTTCGATCTCACGTCGTTTGAAAGAGGCCAGAGCCTTTTCCCCGATCCCCCGGATAGCAATATTATTTTCATGATATTAGTTATGATCTTTGTAATTAATTCACAAAGGTAAATAAAAAATCCCGGTTTTTTACTAATTTTGCAAAAAATCCTCTTTATGCATTATGAATTATGCATCATTCATAGATAAAGACCTTAAATATGTAAAAGGTGTCGGCGAGGCAAGAGCGAAACTTCTTGCTTCGGAACTTGCTTTGCATACGTGTGGCGATCTGCTGACTTACTTTCCGATACGTCATGTAGACCGTTCCCGTTTCTACCGGATACGTGATCTTTATGGCACTGAAATGCCATACATACAGATAAAAGGGAAGTTTTTGAATTTTACAAAGGAGGGAGAGGGGCGCAAACAGCGCCTTACCGCTACATTTACAGATGGAGATAGACTTTGTCAGGTGACTTGGTTTGCCAAGATCCAGACCATCTCCAATATGTATCGGCCAAATGTGGAATATGTGCTTTTCGGAAAACCTGCTTTCAAGTTTAATTCATGGCAGTTCGTCCATCCTGAGATCGAGATCTTTGATCCGCTGCGTCCTCCGCA
>CAMWJD010000116.1 GCA_947174515.1 uncultured Porphyromonadaceae bacterium | reverse complement strand
CTGCACCCTGAAGCGGGCGTGCGTTTTCACTCATTTTACATGATTTTTATAAATAAATATCAAGGATTTCATAAATATAAACAATCAACTCGCCATTTTTATTGTTATAATATATATGACAGCTATATTCAGAGCTGAATAATTCAACATAAGAAAACAACCATAAATAACATATCTAAACTAATCATTAAAACCCAAAGCAATGAAATTAAAAGCATTATCTTGCGTATTTCTTGCCGTCCTCATGATGGTGGCAGGATGTAACACTACAAATCTCGGCAAAGGCGTAGCAATCGGTGGCGGAAGCGGAGCTGCCTTAGGAGCAGGCATAGGCGCACTTCTCGGCAAAGGCAAAGGCGCAGCGATCGGTGGCGCTACCGGAGCAGCTGTCGGTGCAGCCGTAGGCGCAATCATCGGCAAGCACATGGACAACCAGCAGAAGAAGCTTGAAGCAGAGCTTAAAAACGCAGAGGTAGAAAAGACAGAAATAAACGGCCTTCAGGCTATCAAGGTGACATTTCCCGGTGGCATTCTCTTTGCAACAGGAAAGTCTAACATCCAGCCTGCCGCTCAGGCTGAACTTGCAGAGTTTGCAAAGTCTCTCGAACAGAATCCTCTCACAAATGCTGTAATCGGCGGATATACCGACAACACAGGCACAATGGAAGCCAACACTCGTGTAGCAGACGCACGTGCTAATGCAGTAAAGGCATTCCTTGAAGGTAAAGGGATTGCAGGATCTCGAATTGAGGCAAAAGGCTTCCCGATGCAGGATTATGTTGCCAGCAACGACACTAAGGAAGGACAGGCAAAGAATCGTCGCGTAGAAGTTTATGTATATGCTTCTGATGAGATGGTCAAAGCTGCTGAAAATGGCTCACTCCAATAAAAAATATCCCATGAATCTTTTCGATTCATGACATCTAAAATATTCCACCCTGCGGCTTAACATCCGCAGGGTGGAAATATCATATCACCCCCACCTCACTATTCAGAAGCTCTTATGGCAAAAAAAATCTGCTTATATACTTTCTATCTTACATTTATACTTGGCATTATCAAATTCCCATTAGATGCAAAGTCTCAGATTCTTGTGCCCCCCGGAGTCGTTGAAAATACTGATTCAATAAAGAAATCACTTGATCTTGGGCCATTTTTCGGACTTTATAAAGACAATTACTTTGCCGTGGGTACCGACCCGTTTCATAAACCCACATCTAACAATTCAGGAGTAAAATTTCAGCTTTCGATATCTCAGCGTCTGACCAACGCCGTGCTTCCATGGGGCACCTATCTTTACCTGTTTTTCACACAAAAAGTATTTTGGGAGGTTTTCAAAGACTCCATGCCAATGAGCGACCTGAATTTTAATCCCGGAATCGGATTGACGAAACCTTTCTTCATCAAAGACCGATATTGCGGCAAAATGACACTGATGGTGGAACATGAGAGCAACGGCAGAGACGGTGACGCCTCAAGATCATGGAATAAAATATCCCTTGCCGGAAGCGCATACGTGACTGAAGAGCTTGCAGTCCATGCAAAATATTGGATCCCTATAGTTGATGGCAAATATAATCAGGACCTATTGAAATACAAAGGGATTTTCCAGATGGGTTTCCAACTCAACTTAAAAGACCACAAATTCACACTTGCCGCGACATTCGTCAAGCGACAAGGGTGGAACTTCAATTGGAACACCAACATACAGTTTGGATGGCGCATACACAAAAATGCCAACCAATATTTCTTTGCTGATTTCTACAACGGATATGGAGAAGGATTATTAGACTATAAGCAGTTTCACAACAGATTGCGTATAGGCATTCTCATCCGTCCGAAACTTTTCTCGGAATATTGATATTGCCAGGAGACCTTCTCAATAGATTGATTATGTTGGCTTAGTGCGCATAAGCGCCAAGAGCGGGATCACCCAGTGCCAGACGATTTACTCCATTCATATCAATCAGGCAGATAGGAGTCACCAACTCAGGATTTCCGGCATGTATCACGGGAGAGTCTTCTTTAAGCTGATAGTCGAAGATATACTTATCCCGTATGGTCTCAAACATAGGATCTTCATTCCAGATGCAAGAAATGAAATGGTCGTCGTCAGTTCCTTTCACCCCTAAAAGCACATTCCTAAGATAAATGTCGGTTCCTTTCAGGTCGCCCGGCGTGATGGGAGAAGTAATCCCATATATTATGCAATTGTCGAAATTTGCCTTCATAAGAGGATTGGCAATTCCGGAACTTTGTTCCCTCGACACATGCGACAGCGTCAGGATAGTCTCAGGAGAGATGGCGAAGAGATAATAATTGGCCAAAGTGCATTGCACAAAATCATGTACCCCTCCGGTCAGGCTGACCACCGCATATCCTGCATCAGAGAAACAGCAACCGTAGGCCGACACATTAGCATGGCTTGACCTCAGCACATTCCCTTGTGAATTATGTATCCAGGAATTCACGAGTTCTAATTTGCTTCTGTCAGTCACCCCACAACTGTCTACAACGATTCCTTCCACCGTCGACTGCATTTCTACATATTCCATGCGGTTGAGGAACGAACCGGGACTGAAACGCACCCCTTTCCATTGTCCCGCCAATATCTCATATCCCGTATCGGGGAGGACATTGTCGAGTCTGTCGCCACGAAGATTTATCTTTTTATCAGGAGTTCCCACAGCTTGCAGACAACCGTCGACTTGCAAGATGCCACCGTCATGAAAAAGAATGTTAGCGCCGGGGGCAATCGTAAGGGTCGCGCCGGAAGCGACTCTAAGGGTGTCGAATATGACATACGGCATCTCATCAGTGAGAGTCATGTTTTCCTCGACTGTAAAATTCCTCAGACGCCTTACATTCTGGCCATAAGCCTCAAGAGTTACCGACTGATTGACACCGTTAGTCACAAAATCAATCTTTCCTTCTACCTTGAATGGCGAGGAATCCCCATTGGCATCAATATAACACTCCACAAAAATAAAAATGGAATCATTGGCACGAATCTCTACATTTTGAAAAGATTTACCTGACACACCGTCTACATTCATTGAGAAAATCCCGTCGTCATTGCGAAAGCTGATACTTGAGATATTAATAGCCTTTGAGGCTTTGTTAAACACTTTTAGCCTTGCCGTCGGCGTTCCAAGATCGGTAAAGACAGTATCAAACCTCAAGGTGTCGGTGGAAAAATATAGCACATCAGACGGAGAGTCGGTGAAATCATCCGAAATACATCCCCCCGCAAAAGACGCTACCAATATGGATAAGCAGAAAAAAAAGAGAATTCGCATTGTTTTCATATACGAAAAACGTCATTTATAACGTAATTATTATATGAAGTATATGTTAGTGGCCGGAGAAGCGTCGGGAGACTTACACGCATCCAGACTTATAGAAGAAATAAAGATAGCTGACAAGACAGCGGATTTCCGGTTTCTTGGCGGCGACCTAATGGCCCGTGCCTGTGGAAGAGAGCCTGAGATACACATTGAAAAGATGAATGTGATGGGCTTCTCGGAAGTATTGCGCGCTCTTCCTACCGTCTTGTCAAATTTGCGTCGGGCAAAGGCTCTTATAAAATCATACAGGCCTGACGTCCTTATATTGGTGGATTATCCGTCATTCAATCTCAAACTGGCCGCTTTCTCTTCAAAACTCGGCATCCGTGTCGACTGGCTGATAGCTCCGAAGGTCTGGGCATGGAAAGAATGGAGAATCCCAAAGCTGAAGAAGTATATCACCAACATGTATAGCATACTTCCGTTTGAGCCGGGCTATTTCAAGAAGCATGGCATGGATGTCAGATACGTAGGGAATCCGACAGTAAAAGAAGTAGAGCAATCTTTGGGACATATTCCGCCAAAGAAACACTTTCTTGAGCGACAGGGCATCAGCGACCAACGGCCGATCATCGCGATCCTGCCGGGCTCACGCAAGGGTGAAATCCGCAACAACTTGCCATTGATGATAGAAGCCGCCAAAAGATTTCCTGAATATCAATATATTATAGCCGCAGCACCTTCAGTGCCGGAAAAATTCTACCGTTCGATAGCGCAAGACACCGGACTCAATCTTGCATTTGGCGCCACACATACGCTTCTCAAATATTCAGTAGCCGCCATCGTCACATCCGGAACAGCAACGCTTGAGACTGCCATAATCGGAACTCCTCAAGTGGTATGTTACAGATCCAACGGTTCGAAATTGGCTTTCAACATCATGAAGAAGCTTCTCAAAGTGAAGTATGTGGCGCTCCCTAATCTGATTGTAGGCAACAGAATAGTTCCGGAACTTCTTCTCCACAACTGCACTTCAGACAGGATATCACGCGAACTCGGACCACTCCTTCAGCCATCGCCGCAACGAGACTGGCAACTTTCCGGATACCGAAACATGAAAAAAAGACTGGGTACCACAGATGCATCAAAAATAGCGGCTGAATACATATGTAAAAATCAACTTTCAAAAGCGAAAGTCTATGAAGTTGTTTAAACTTATTTACGAATTCTAATAACCAACAAGAAGTGGTTACATCGATTAAAGATTATATTTATTTTGATTAAAAATTCCAAATATTCATATTTAGGTCTTCTTATAGCTTTCTCATTCATCCTTTATGGATGCGGCACAAAGAAGAACACTGCCATTTCCCGTAACTGGCAGGCATTCACCACACGCTACAATGTATTCTTCAACGGCGACGAGCACTTAAAAGAAACTCTCAAGACGATGGAAGATGGATATGAAGACGACTTCACGCGAATGCTCCTCACCCATCCCGCAGACGCCAGAGCAGACGAGACAATGCCGAAACCAAGAGGCGACTTCAAGCGGACGATAGAGAAAATGCAGAAGGCGATTCAACTTCACTCCATAAAGAAAAAACCGCCTAAGAAATCCGGATCGGCGAAAGAAAAGGAGTTCAGAGCACGCGATGAGTTCAACCCGTTTCTCCACAACGCATGGATGAAGCTCGGAGAAGGGCAGTATTTCAACGGCGATTTCATGGGAGCCGCCGCCACTTTCATGTATATTTCACGCCATTTCGTATGGCTTCCGGAGACTGTGACTGAGGCTCTCTTATGGCAGGCCAGAAGCTACGCTGCTCTTGACTGGACCTATGAAGCAGAGAACATCTTAGTCAAAATAAAGGAAAAAGATCTCAGCACAAAAAGGCTACGCGACCTTTACAATCTTGTAGAATCCTCTTATCTGATAAAGTCAGGACAGTATTCAAAAGCCATTCCATTCCTCCGGGAGGCGGCAGCAAGCAGCAAGGGGGTGCAGAAAAATCGTCTTTATTTCCTTTTAGGACAGGCGTGCCGGCAAGAGGGGAATGACTCTGAAGCCTATGAAGCTTTCCGCAAAGCAGGTGCAGGAGCATCTACTCCTTATCGTCTTAAATTTAATGCCCGTATAAAGCAAAGCGAAGTATTTCGAGGTCCTGACATCAGAAAGGAAGTGGCATCTTTGAAATCCATGACCCGGTATCAGCGCAACAACGAATACCTCGACCAAATCTATTATGCAATCGGCAATCTGTATCTCTCACGCAAGGACACAGCAAATGCAAAGGCAAACTATCTGCTGGCTATTGAAAAATCCACCCGAAACGGAGTAGACAAGGCCATGGCAAACCTTGCTCTTGGTGCTATATATTTTGACGAACGGGAATACACCAAAGCCCAACCATGCTATTCAGAAGCACTTCCACAGCTTCCAAAGACATATCCCGACTACCGACAGATATCGCTACGCTCCGATGTGCTCGACCAGCTTGCCGTGTATGCAGGAAATGTAGAGTTGCAAGATTCCCTTCTCTCCATAGCAGACCTTCCTGAAGATAAGCGTATGGAATGGGCTGAAGATCAAGTAACCGCACTTAAGAAAAAGGAAAAAGAAGAGGCTGAGGCCGCTGCCCGCGAAGAAGCCATGGCCAACCGCCCTCAAGGGAACTCCCCCATCGACCAGCAAGGGGGAAACATGGCAATGCAGTTTAATACCGATAAATCATGGTATTTTTATAACAACACCACAAAATCAGCCGGAAAGACAGAATTTCAACGCCGATGGGGTGCAAGAAAACTTGAGGATGATTGGCGTCGCAGAAACAAGACTACTTTCGCATTTGAAGATGAGACAAAAGAATCCGAAGATGAAGCGACGGAAGCATCTGAATCTGATTCGGAAGGAGAACTTAAGGGAAATGGAAAGGAAGGAGAACCTGACCACACTTCCGACCCTCATTACCCGGAATATTATATAGCGCAACTTCCACTTACCGAGGAACAGAAAGCAACTGCCGGAGATGTGATCCAGGAAGGACTCTATAACATGGGTATAATACTGAAAGACAAACTTGAAGATTTCCCGGCAGCAAAAAAGGAATTTGATAAATTGCTTAATGATTATCCCGACAACATCTACCGTCTGGATATATATTACAATATGTATCTGATGGCCGCCAGACGCAACGATGCTCAGGCCATGGAGATATGGAGAACCAGGATTATCGATGATTTCCCGGAAAGCCCTTATGGCAAAGCAATGACAGACCCTGACTATTTTGAACGGCTGAAGCAGATGCATGCTGTAGAACAACAACTTTACGATGACGCCTACGCAGACTATCTCGCCGACCATAACTCTGAAGTTCACGCCATCATGCAGAAGATGGAGTCTGACTATCCTCTCTCCTCGATAATGCCAAAGTTTGTATTCATCGATGCCTTGTCGTATCTGACAGAAGGGGATTACCCGATGTTTAAAGACCGGCTTACCGAATTGCTTAAGAAATGGCCGGATACTGACATGACAGACGTTGCCGGAGCAATGCTCAAGGGGCTAAATGAGGGAAGAATCCCAAATTCCGGATCTTCCAATACAAGGGGAATGATTTGGGATATAAGACTTTCAAATTCAGAAGACATATCAGCATCTGACGGTCAGCCGGCAAATTTTGAAAGAGACCCAAACAGTCCGCAGTATCTTGTTCTTGCATTTCCGCGCGATGAAATCAATAGCAATCTGCTGCTTTATGATGTGGCAAGATTTAACTTCTCAAATTTTGTAGTCAAAGATTTTGACCTGGAGCCAATGAGTTTTGATAATGTCGGAATTCTCGTCATCAAGGGCTTCAACAATCTCCGGGAACTTGAGAACTACCGCAAAGTAATGGTTAACAGAGACTTTAATCTTCCGGAAGAAGTACGTCCAATAATGATTTCGAAATATAACTTTGAACTTCTTTTAAAAGAGGGACGTTCATTTGAAGACTACTTCCGATTTGAAGAGAACGCCATGATCGAAGAAGCAGAAGAGAACGCCATGATCGAAGAAGCAG
>CAMWJD010000115.1 GCA_947174515.1 uncultured Porphyromonadaceae bacterium | reverse complement strand
GCCTTCTTGACAACCTCTTCGTAACGGTCCTTGTCGGTAAGGTCTTCACGCACTTCGACATAGAACTTAATCTTAGGCTCTGTTCCGGAAGGACGGATAGATACCTTGTCGCCCGCTTCTGTGAAGAACTGGAGCACATTGCTTGTGGTAGGCATATCCATCTTTGTGAGCTCGCCTGTCTTTAGATTCTTGCAGTTGAGGTCGAGATAGTCTTTTACCATCACAACATCGCTACCGGCTATCTTCTTAGGAGGATTCTCACGGAAATTCTTCATCATAGCGACGATCTCCTCTGCCCCACTCTTGCCCGGACGGACAACGCTCACACCACGCTCGCGGCTGAAGCCTATTTCGAAGTAGATTTGCTTGAGGAGTTCATAAAGGTCCATACCTTTGTCGGCAGCCCATGCTGCGATCTCGCACATGAGAGGAATAGCAGAGATAGAGTCTTTATCGCGAACAAAAGTCTCAGCAAGGAAACCGTAGCTTTCCTCGCCACCACCGATGTAGCGGCCGGTACCCTCCTGCTCACGCATTACGTTTGCGATCCACTTGAAGCCGGTGAACACATCGAACATGCGCACGTTGTTTTTGTCGGCGATACGCTTAACAGCTTCAGTAGAAACTATTGTCTTCACTACATATTCATTGCCTTTCATGAGGCCAAGCTCATTATTACGGGTCATGAGATAATAGAGGAAGATCATAAGAATCTGATTGCCGTTGACCAGCTGATACTCACCCTTGCTGTCGCGCACCACGAGACCGACACGGTCAGCATCGGGATCAGAAGCGAGGACGAGACTCGCGCCTACCTCACGCGCTTTCGCAATACCCATAGCCATAGCCTCGGGGTTTTCAGGGTTGGGAGAAACTACTGTCGGGAAATCACCGGACTGAACATCCTGCTCAGGCACGTGGATCACATTCTCGAAACCCCACATCTTGAGAGAATCATACATAAGCATCGATCCGGTGCCGTGGATAGGAGTATATACGATCTTCATGTCGGCATGCCGCTTGTCTGCTTCGGGAGATAGCGACAAAGCGTGGATCTCCTTCAAGTACGACTCATCCACATCCTTACCTATGATCTGAATAAGGTCTTTGTTTGGAGTGAACTTGATCTGATCCACAGAAGTGATCTTGTTTACGTATGCGATAGTCTCCACATCGTGGGGAGCGATCATCTGGGCGCCATCGCTCCAATAAGCCTTATATCCATTATATTCCTTCGGATTGTGGCTTGCTGTCACCATAACACCGCTCTGGCATCCGAGGTGGCGGATAGCATAGCTTACTTCAGGAGTAGGACGACAGGCATCGAAGAGATAAACCTTGATTCCATTTGCCGAGAATATGTCGGCTGCGAGTTCCGCAAACTTACGCGAGTTGTTACGGACGTCATGACCTATGGCAACAGATATCTGAGGAAGATCCTTGAAGCAATCTTTCAGATAGTTTGCAAGTCCCTGAGTAGCCATACCTACGGTGTAGATATTCATGCGGTTAGTTCCGGGACCCATGATGCCACGAAGTCCGCCTGTGCCAAATTCAAGATCTTTGTAGAAAGCCTCGATTAAGTCGGTTTTATCTTCGGCATCGAGGAGCTGCTTAACGGCAGCGCGAGTTTCTTCATCGTATTGAGGTCCAAGCCACTGCTCGGCTTTGGCCTTCACTGATTTCAACAGTTCGTCGTTGTTCATATTTAGGGTTATATTTTAATTAGTAAAGATTAATTATTATTAAATAGGGCAAACCGCGTTCGGCGCATGAGGAGCATCCTCCAACAATAAAAGAGGATAACTTCTGCCAAGAGAGTAACTCTATAAAATCAAACGCAAATATAATGATTTTGTATGATAATGGCAAGAGAATTTAAATAATATTTGCCTTTATTGGGAATATTCGTTAACTTTGCATAATGAAATGGGGTCATATGGCGTTTTGTGTAATATGTATTGCTCATAAACTTCATTTCTTCATCTATATAATAAACTTAAGAGCCCAGCCATGATATACTCGATGACAGGATTCGGACGGGGGACATCGACCTCGCCGACAAAGAAAATCACAGTTGAGATCAAAAGTCTGAATTCAAAGCAGCTCGATCTCAGCATGAGGGTGCCAGGATATTTCAGAGAACTTGAAGTGGAGGTACGCAATTCGCTCCTTAAGAAGCTTGAACGAGGGAAGGTGGATCTTTCTGTAATGGTTGAGAACACAGCTCCTGAAGCGCCGGCAAATGTGAATACGGAAGTCTTAAGTGCCTACAAGACTCAAATCGAACAAGCCGCACAGCGGCTTGGCGTGCCCGTGCCGCATGATTGGTTTTCTATTCTTATGAGAATGCCTGAATCGATGAAAACACAACTTCAAACTCTTGAAGAATCAGATATCAAAGCATTCCGCGATTCATGCTCGGAGGCTGCTCAGAATCTAACCGATTTCAGAGAAATGGAAGGAAAGAAACTCTATAGCTTTTTCGAAGAGAAGATACATAATATCGGAGCGCTTCTTGAGAAAGTGGAGCCATTTGAAAAGGATCGCGTCATCAAGATAAGAGAGCGCCTTGAAACACAGCTTTCCCGACTCAATACGATTGAATACGACAAGGGAAGACTTGAGCAGGAACTCATATTTTATATTGAAAAGCTTGACGTAACAGAAGAGAAACTGCGTCTGCGCAGCCATCTCAATTACTTCCGTGAGACCATGGGAGCCAAAGAAGAAAAGCCTGCATGCGGCCAAGGCAAGAAATTGGGATTTATAGCTCAGGAAATGGGACGGGAAATAAATACCCTCGGTTCTAAATCAAATGACGCCGAGATGCAGAAGATCGTAGTGATGATGAAAGACGAACTGGAGCAGATCAAGGAGCAAGTGCTCAATGTGCTTTAACAATAGTCTAATCCGGCAAATCAGACTATTCATCAAGAACAAGATAAAATAATGAAGAAAGGGAAAATAATAGTGCTTTCCGCTCCAAGCGGAACAGGAAAGTCGTCGATAATAAAGAACCTGATGGATTATCCGGAGCTCAATCTTGGATTTTCGGTATCAGCCACATCGCGCGAGCCTCGCGGCAAAGAGCGTCATGGCGTGGAATATTATTTCATCAGCCATGAAGAATTCAAAAGGAAAGCAGAAGCCGGAGATTTTGTGGAATGGGAAGAAGTGTATCCCGGCACATGCTATGGCACGTTGAAGAGCGAAGTGCAACGAGTGACCGAAGCGGGACAGAATCTTATCATGGACATAGATGTGAAGGGTGGATTAAACGTAAAGAAACTCTACGGTGAGCAAGCAATTACCATTTTCATACTTCCACCGAGCAAAGAAGAGCTTGAAAAAAGATTGAAAGGACGGGGGACGGATGCGGAAAATGTAATCAAAAAAAGGCTTGAAAAAGCTGATTTTGAATTGAGTTTTGCTCCGCAGTTTGATGTCAGTGTAGTTAACGACAACTTGGACAAAGCTGTAGAAGAAGTGAAAAAAATAATCATCGAAGCTTAAAGCTTCGATGATTATTTTTTTGCTGAAAGTTGATATCGTTGTCAAAAGACCGGAATCAGTCTTTTTGAGCATAATAGTTTTTACCGGCACTGTATCCACCGTAACTACTTGATGATGCTTCGGTATCGTTGAGGAGCAGACCCATATTGTGGTATTCCCTACTACGATATACATTTTCAAGCTCTGAAATCAATCCTCTTTCGAAAAGGCCTGCACGCATCACAAAGATTGTATTCGTACAAACAGTGCTGAAAATTCGTCCGTCGGCAATCATTTGTATAGGAGCACAATCGATGAAAATCAGATCATATGTTGCTTTCAGTGTCTCAACCATACCTTCGAGACGTCCATTTTCAAGCAATTCTGTAGGATTTGGAGGAGTCTTACCACCGGGAAGTATATCAAGATTTTCTTGAAGCTTACCTCTAACGATAACATCATTTACATTTGCCTTTCCTAACAGACACTGGGCAAAACCCTTGTCGGGATTTCCAATGAAACTTGAAGATGAGTTGCGTCGCATATCACCATCGATGACCAATACTTTTTTACCCTGAATGGCAAAAGACATTGCGAGATTGATAGTGATAAAGCTCTTTCCTGAGCCCGGATTGAAGCTTGTGACCATAACCACAGGACACTTAGCCTCACCATCAAGCATGAAATTAAGGTTTGTCCGCACTACCCTATATGCTTCATTGACAATATTTCTATTACCTTGGCTTACAACGATCATATGATCTTTATCGTCATATTTGTGTGAATTGACCTTAGGTATCTCGCCAATAAACGGAATGCTTAAGCCCTTCAAGTCATTCTTATTTCTAACCTTAGTATTAGAAATCTCACGCACATAAATAGTACCGATCGGGAATGCCAGTCCTAATATAAAGGCCATCATCAGGACCGTCATTTTCTTTGGAGAAGTTGGTTCCTGCTCACCGTTAGGACGGGCGATAATTCGAGTATTATAGGGAGTGAATGCCTGATTCAACTGATTTTCTTCCTTCTTCTGCAAGAGATAGAGATAAAGACTTTCCTTCACTTTCTGCTGGCGCTCTACACTCAACAGATAACGAGCCTGCTCGGGATTGGATGCAAGATTCTTTTCAAAATTCAGTTTTTCCTTATTTATATTGGAAATATCGTTGGAAAGAAGTTTAATCTGATTTTCAACTCCGGCAATGATGGCAGCACGCGATTCGGCAAGTTGAGCATCATACATCTGAACCACCGGGCTCTCTGTAGAAGAATTTGCCAAGATTGAATTGCGGGAAATTATAGCACTGTTATGGTTTGCAATCTGCGACTCCAAAATAGGGCTTTGAATACCGGAGTTAACCGGGATGACTCTGGTGACATTATCATCTTTTTCAATATATTCCTTCAGATATTTAGCCATTTGAAGCTGATTGTTCAGTTCAAGCAATGCACTTCTTACGTTTTGCTCTTCAGTAAGATTAATAGAGGCACTTGTGACAAGATCGGGAATCTGATTTTCAGATTTAAAATCGGAGATATCAGAGTCAACGTCGCTGAGCTCTTTAGACAAAGAGACAAGTCTCTCATCAATAAAATCAGAAGAAGCAAGAGCAACTTCATTTTTGCTAATTACCCAATTCTCATTGTAGATTTCAATCAAAGTATTCAACACATCTTCAGCACGGGTAGCGGAACCATCCTGAATCTCCAGGTTGACAATAGAAGCTTCTTTACGGAATTCATCAACTGAAAGTTTGTCAAGCCAGGCAGTGACAGCACCTTTCAAAGAACTTCTACTAACATTGATCTTATATCCCAAATCATCACCTTCCTCCTTGTCTTTCCCGTAGAAAGGAGTTTTTTCAATTTTGATTTTTCCGAGTGGCGTCATCACGGACTGACCAAACTTAATAGCTGATTTCTGCTCAAACTTGGCCTTCTTGTCTTTCACATAAAACTTACTGAGATAGATATTTTCATTTTCATCTATCTTCATTTTAAAACTTCCGCTTGAAGTAATCGGCAGAGTTTCAAAAGTCACCGTTACAGGAAGTCCGGACCCATACAACACTGTGCGTCTGAGCACCTTCTTCATAGTATAATTAGTGAGCAGACCAAGTCGCTCGACCACCTGGGCCATTATATCCGGAGATTCAAAATAAGCCATCTCATTATAAAGATTATTGGTGGCATTTCCAATACCGAGGTCGGAGAACATAGCCAATGCTGAAGAAGAACCACTTTCTCCATCTTCCTTGATTTCAACCTGCGCTTCACGTGTGAACACAAGAGGTTTCCAAGCAAGATAAAGGACAGCCAATCCGATACACAGCGTTAGAGAAAGAGCAATCCATTTCCATTTAGCTATAATAGCCGACATTAATTCTTTGGGAGTCAGTTTCTGCTCTACGATTTTACTATTAGATTTAGAAGTTGAATCTGCGTTGGGTGCCATATAAAAAAGTTAATTCAAAAAGTATCTTGAAATATAACGGTAAAGTTACATTCAAAATTATGTATGCAACTACCTATATCAAATATTTTACAAAATTAGTAAAAAAAAATGAGACTTGCAAAGGGAGATTCAAGTAGCATTGGAAAGAGATTGGAGTTCTGAAGCCAATTATAGGGATTGGCGCGATGACAGATAGTCATTTAGTATTATGGCAGCAGCTATTTCGTCGACGAGTTCTTTGTCACGACGCGCCATCCGCCGTAGTCCTCCGTCAAGCATAGCCTTATGAGCAAGGGTTGAAGTGAATCTTTCATCATAACGTTCAATCGGCATGTGAGGCATTTCCTTTCGTAGTTGTTTCAAGAAAGGTTCTATATAGCGTGAGCTTTCTGAAGGAGAGCCATTCATTTGCTTAGGCAATCCCACGATGATCTTATCTACCGGCTCTTTAGAGCAATAGTCTTTTAGAAAAGATATTAGATCGCAAGCACGGACCGTAGTGAGTCCGTTGGCACATATGCGCAGACTGTCAGTGACAGCTATTCCACAACGTTTGCGACCATAGTCTATAGCAAGAAGGCGACCCACTTTTACAATGGTAAATTATTAATGATGAATTATTAAGTAGCTAATAAAACAATATCAAGAGACCACACCTTCATGATAAGAGGGTGTGGTCTGAAATGTCTTTACGTTAATGTAATGATTATTTCTTGTTTGCGAAGAAACGCTGATAGAGACCATAGAAGCCTTGGCCATGACGAGCCTCGTCTTTTGCCATTTCATGAACTGTGTCGTGAATAGCGTCGAGGTTAGCCGCCTTAGCGTTTTTAGCAATACGCATCTTATCTTCGTTTGCACCGGCCTCAGCATGCATACGCTTTTCAAGGTTGGTCTTTGTATCCCAAACCATATCACCGAGGAGTTCGGCGAATTTTGCTGCGTGTTCAGCCTCTTCAAAAGCATAGCGTTTAAAAGCGTCAGCAATTTCAGGATAACCTTCGCGATCAGCCTGACGCGACATAGCGAGATACATACCTACCTCAGTACATTCACCCATGAAATGGTTGTTGAGGTCTTTCTTCATCTCGTCATCGACATCTTTTGCTACTCCTACAACATGCTCTGTAACAAATTTGAGGAGTTCAGTCTGATCAAGTTCTTTAAATTTTGAAGCAGGAGCACCACACTGTGGGCATTTTGCTGGAGGGTTTTCGCCTTCTGCCACATATCCGCAGACGGTGCATATCCATTCTTTAGCCATATTAATTACTTTTTTATATTTTACTTAGGGGTTATATACATACCGACAACTCTTGCCGGCAAAAATAGAACAACAATGTGATGGGAATGGTTTAATTTTTTTGAAAAAATTTCAGGAGAATCAGATTTATCTGTGAATTTGGATGAAAAGGAGTAACTGCTTAAGGGGATTTTAGAGGTTTTAGAACCATAAGGGCCTTAGGGAACTTAGGGAATTTTGCGCCTTTAAGGGATTTTGGGTGGGTGGGACTAATGGCGTGTCAGCTCGTAGAAGTCGATGCCGGAAGCCGCGG
>CAMWJD010000114.1 GCA_947174515.1 uncultured Porphyromonadaceae bacterium | reverse complement strand
AATGAATCTGGAGAAGCATCTCCGCCTTCAGTTTTGACGCACCATATCGGGTGTTGGGCTGCGGAATCATCGTCTCGCTGAAAGGAGTGTAAGAGCGAGGCTCGCCCGGACCCATTGCCGAGAGTGAGCTGATGTAGAGGAATTTCCCAGGCATCATTGAGGTCTGTTCCAATGACTCTATGAATGTGCGGAGAAGGTCATGGTTGATATGATCGAAATCCTTATAACGCAAACATTTCGTGGCTCCAAGATTGTAAATGATCCAGTCCCATTTCTCGCCTTCCGGCAGGGTTGATGTCAGTGCGCGCCGCACGTCTGCCGGATCCTCGAAGTCGAAGATTACGGTATTGACGCCGGCTTTCGGAAACCACTTTACGGATGTGCTTTCGCGGATTCCCGCGTAGACTTCAAGATCGGGGATATTTACCGCTCTGTCAAGCAGATGGGAACCGAGGAATCCCCCGGCTCCCACTATAAGGACTCTTTTCATTCAGCTATAGCTTTATAGGATTTATTTCCATGTCTTACGATGTGGAGCTCTCCCTTAGCCGGGGCGGCGATGCGCATACCCTGGATGTTGTAGTATTCCACGTAAGATTCATCTGCGTCATACTCAATGTCTTCCACGTTATTGATGGCTGCTGAGCCGATCACTACATAGCAGTTGGCGGGGACTGTCACCTTTCCGGACACGGCATCGAAAGTGCTTTTCTGTCCGAAAGACTGCGAAAGGATCTTGTATGCGGCGTTATCCTTCTCCGGGAAGCTGAAACTGAAGGTCACAGTCTTGTCGACATTCGGATTTACAAATGTGTAGATGCCATCAGTGCCCGATGTGGAATAAAGTGTGCGTCCGTAGGTCCAGTCGGTTGATCTGCATGCGGAACTGAAAGCGGCGTCACTTCCAAACAGGGAAGGATTATTGTTTCGTATGGCGGCAAGCTCTGAATAGCATTTCACCAAACCTGCGCGATCGGGGTTGTCGAGGAGATTCCAATCGACGATTTTGGGATCGGTATTGTTGCCTCCGTTGCTGTTTTTGGTGTTTTCATCATTTCCCATTTCAGAGAACTGCCATATCATGTGCGCCCCAGGAGCCATGAGCATCTGAGCAGCAGCGCTTCCGAGCCTCTGCATGGCGATGGCTGTATCCTTCACTTTCGCTACGCCCCAGGTCTTCTGCTTGTAGGCGAGACGCTGCTCGTCGTGACTCTCGAGATAGCTTACAGTAGAACCTTTAGTGCGCCCCCAGTCCGGAGCGTAAAACCCTTCCAGACCGGAATTGTCCTGATATCCCATGGCAAACTGGCAGCCCTGCTCGTTGAGGTTGCTCCAGTTGAGTTGCCCGAAGACAGCCATGGCATTTTCCTCTTTCGCCTCGGCAAGATTCTCATTGATGAAGTAAGCGGAAGGATTGACTTCATCCATTGCGAGCTGGATCGCACGCATGTTGTCGATTCTGCTCTGGTTGAATGCATTTGTGGCAGCATCGCCTGAATTGAGATACGAATCATTGTTTCCGAGACCTTTCACGAGGTCGAAGCGGAAACCATCTACCTTATATTCCTCAAGCCAGTATCTCACACAGTCAGCCCATTGACGGCGCACGAGCGGATGACCCTGGTTGAAGTCGTTGAGCACGCTGTAGGCATGAGGCGCGGTCTGATTGTACATGGGATTTTTACCGGGGGCATACATCTTATACCATGGATGCTGCCAGTCGCTCTGATTGAACACCATGTCGAGAATCACCGCGATACCGTTTCGGTGACATTCGTCGATAAATTCCTTATAGTCGTCGGGTGTGCCGTATGCCTTATCGGGTGCGAAATAGAAATTAGGATTGTATCCCCATGATATATTGCCGTTGAACTCAGTGATCGGCAGAAGCTCCACAGCATTTATCCCAAGAGACTTAAGGTAAGGGATCTTCTCGATGGCTCCGCGTACCGTACCGTTGCCGTAGGCCTTCCCTTCCGTTCCGGTGAAGTCACGGATCAGAAGCTCGTAAATGATCAGGTTTTCTTTGCCGACACCCTTGAAGTCCTTCACTTTCCAGTCATAGCTGTTGATTGCGGAATTATAGATGGCGAGACATACGTCCTGCACTTTTCCTACAGGGTATTGCGGCAGGTTGGGGAATACATTTTCCGGAATGTATTTGTCGTTTGCCGGGTCAAGCACAAGTCGAGCATAAGGATCGCCTACATTGGTGGTTCCATCTACCATATAATAATAGAGATATGTCTCACCGTCCTTTATACCCTTTACAGTCTGCCAGAAATATTCAATTCCGTCCACGTTGTCTATATACATCTCGCCCGCTTCTGACAGGGCGTAATCGTTCCAGCTTCCCACGATGCTAACATTTTTTTTGCCGGGAGCCGCAATGCAGAATGTCACGGAGCCGTCGCCGTTATCCACCGCTCCCATCACAGGGGAGCCTCCGGGATAAGGCTTGCTTTGAGCAGCCTGCATATAGTAGAGGCTGAGTGAGGAAGTGACGGTCTCGCCGTCGGCTGTGGCAGTAGCAGTCACGGTATAATCGCCGGGGGAAGTGAAAGAGTGCTGAGCCACAAGTTCCTTGCCCTGAGCCTCACCGATGACTGAATCACCGATCTTAAGCGTGATGGCAGCCGTCTTAGTTGACGCCACAGTAAAAGTGACAGTACTGTTGTCGGGTGTGATTACATTGCCGTCAAGATTGCTCTGCAGTGTGATCTGAAGACCGGAGTCAAGGACATCAAGGAAAATGTCGCCTCCTCCGGCTGCCCTGCCCGAGCGGCTGCCGTTTGCATTTCGGAAAACAAAGGCGAGTTTCTCGGCAGTCTCTGCAGGATCAGTAATTCCATAATACTCACGAATATTACCGATGTATAGTTTCCAGACGTTTTGCTCAACGTAGACAAGCTGATATTTAGAGGAATTATCAAGCCATGCGGGTGCGTAGCGCCATTCACCCTTATTTGTGCAAACGCCGGTGTGGGCGTAAACGGGCTGAGATGCAGGCTGACCTTTAAGCCCCTGATCGCCTTGATCGGCATAGAAATAGATCCATACGTTTTCCGAATCCTCCTGCAGCGGAGCCGGGTCGGACGACACTTGGGCGCGCATTATTCCTGCTACGCCAAGTAGCATCAGGATTAGAAAGGAAAGTTTTTTCATATACGTCAGTGTTATTTAGTTAGCTTTATTGAATCTTTATCGGATACCTGCAGAATGCCGTCGGGTGCTCTTCCCGTATCAGTCTTCGTCGGGGACATATGTCGCTTCCCGCATGTCGCGGTATTCCTCCCACTCCGGATCTTCTGCAGCGTCGAATTTCAGCGGCATCTCCGGCACATTCCCGAGAGCACGGTTGAATACCTTCCCGAATATGTTCAGGCTGTGGGTGTAGAAGATCCAGTCGCGTCGCCCGCAACCGGTGTATATTCCGGTCATCACGGCGCACCTGTCTTTGCCGAATTCATCGAGGAGGGCGTCGGTAGCCTGCTCCATGAGCGCGGAGTCGGCGTCTGACGGCATCCCGTCCGGTTTGGGTTCATAATCCCAGCTTACAGTGACCCTGACCGGGAATTTTCCCGGCTTCTGCCACTTCTCTATGTCGTCTCTTCCGGTGATGATGATAGTGTTTCCGTCTTCACCTTCGGCTGGATAGCTCCACCATTTCATAGTCTTTTCAGTCTTCAGTATTGAGTCTTCAGTCTTGTTGCGTTTCATCAGCGGCTTCGTCGTCGGCTTCCTTCTCGCGCTTTTCGTAGGCATCCACGATCCGTTGCACGAGGGGATGGCGCACGATGTCTTTTTTCTCGTATTCGATGATCCCGATTCCCTTTACGCCGCGAAGTATGCGCAAAGCCTGTATGAGTCCGCTCTGCACCGTGCGCGGCAGGTCGATCTGCGTCGTGTCGCCGGTCACTATCATCTTTGCGTTGTGTCCGAGGCGTGTCAGAAACATCTTCATCTGATGCTTCGTAGTGTTCTGGGCTTCGTCAAGTATGATGATGGCATCGTTGAGCGTACGACCGCGCATGAATGCGAGGGGCGCGATCTGAATCGTGTCCGTCTCCATGTATTCCTTGAGTTTCACCTGTGGGATCATGTCTTCGAGCGCGTCGTAGAGAGGCCGGAGGTACGGGTCTATCTTATCCTTCATGTCGCCTGGGAGGAATCCGAGCTTTTCTCCTGCCTCCACAGCCGGGCGGGAGAGGAGTATACGCCGGCACTGACGGTTTTTCAGTGCAGCCACCGCAAGTGCGATCGCAATATATGTCTTACCGGTTCCGGCCGGACCGAGCGCGAATGTGAGATCGTTTTCGGCAAATGATTTCACCATCTTCGCCTGGTTGGCGTTTCTCGGCGAGATGGGACGCCCGTTCTGCCCGAAAATGATCACGCCCTCGGCATCGATAGCCTTCGGGGCATCCCCCTTGATGATATCGATGATCACATCTTCCGTGAGTTTATTGTATTTCACGGCATAATCCTCGATTTCATGGATTTTATGCTCAAAATCAAGGGTCTCGCTTTCCTCTCCGATTACCTTGATTACATTGCCGCGGGCAGCTACCCGCAATTTTGGGAAAAGATTGCGTATGAGGTTGATATTATTATTGTTGACTCCATAAAAAGTATGGGGGTCAATCTGGTCGATTATTATTGTCCTTTCGTTCACAACATTTAATTTTGAATTGAGAATTGAGAATTTGGAATTGAGAATTGCATAAATTGTTTAGAGACAAGCATAAAATTCAAATCAGCTACACCTAAAAACAAGTCTCGATTCAAGATTCCAAATTATTTAGCCTACAGAGCCTTCCAGGGTGATCTGCAGGAGCTTCTGAGCTTCTACGGCGAACTCCATCGGCAGTTTGTTCATCACGTCTTTGGCGTATCCGTTCACGATCAGCGCCACGGCCTCCTCCATAGGGATACCTCTCTGCTCGCAATAGAAGAGCTGCGCTTCGTTGATTTTCGACGTGGTCGCCTCGTGCTCCACAGTCGAACCGTTGTTGGCAACGTCGATATATGGGAATGTATGTGCACCGCACCTGTCGCCGAGAAGCAGGGAATCACATTGCGTGAAGTTGCGGCATCCGGTAGCCTTTGCCGCCACCTTCACACCGCCACGGTAGCTGTTCTGTGACATACCGGCGGATATGCCCTTGCTTACGATAGTGGATTTGGAATTTTTGCCGAGATGTATCATCTTTGTGCCGGTATCGGCCTGCTGATGGTTGTTGGTGACAGCCACGGAATAGAACTCACCAACTGATTCGTCGCCTTTCAGTATGCACGACGGGTACTTCCAGGTGATTGCGGACCCTGTCTCCACCTGAGTCCAGCTAACCTTTGACCGGAATCCCCGGCATAGAGCGCGCTTTGTGACGAAGTTATAGATTCCTCCTTTACCCTCCTTGTCGCCGGCATACCAGTTCTGGACGGTGGAGTATTTCACTTCGGCACGCTCCTCTACGATTATCTCCACGATTGCAGCGTGCAGCTGGTTTTCATCGCGCATTGGGGCGGTGCATCCTTCGAGATAGGACACATATGCATCATCGTCAGCCACGATGAGCGTGCGTTCGAACTGTCCTGTGCCTGAAGCGTTGATACGGAAATACGTGGAGAGTTCCATAGGGCAGCGGACCCCCTTAGGAATGTAGACAAATGATCCGTCGGAAAAAACTGCGGAGTTGAGGGCTGCAAAGAAATTGTCGCGATAGCTGACCACGCTTCCGAGATACTTCCGGACAAGGTCGGGATAATCTTTGACCGCCTCGGAAAAACTGCAGAATATCACGCCGAGTTCAGCCAGCTTCTCGCGATGAGTGGTCTTCACGCTGACCGAGTCCATGACGGCGTCAACAGCCACTCCGGCGAGATGCTTCTGCTCCTCGAGCGAGATCCCGAGCTTGTTGAATGTCTTTATCAGTTCCGGATCCACCTCATCCATGCTTTTCTTAAGCTCCTTCTTTTTGGGAGCTGCATAGTAGCTGATCGCCTGATAGTCGATTTCCGGAATGTCGAGGTGCGCCCAAGTCGGCATCTTGAGCGTAAGCCAGTGGCGGTAAGCCTTAAGGCGGAAGTCGAGCAGCCATTCCGGCTCCCCTTTCTTTTCGGATATGTATCGGATTACGTCTTCCGACAGTCCGGGAGGGACGATATCGGTGTCTATATCAGACGTAAATCCGTATTTGTATTCACTGTTGGTGGTCTCGTCCAAGACCTTCGCGCTATTGTTTTCCATTAATTTTTATCCTGTTTATATGCCGAACTACAAATATACAACAAAAAACACACCAAAACAATTTTAGTAAAGAAAAAAATAATTTTTTTGCTGACAAATCCGGGAGCGCACGTTTTTTTATGGATTAGCAATTCCTTTTGGATATTTTTTATTAACTTTGTGGGTTGAAATGTGAAAGGAGCCGGGTCTCCTGTCTTAAAGTTACGAAATTATTATTAAAAGAATTTTTATAACACTACTGTGGATATGAATAAGCAGCAGAAAGTGATCCTGTATACCGCCATCGCTGTCGCGTTGGCACTTGTAGCCCTTGTGGGAGTGCTCATATATAGCAATAACAGCCGCACCGTAAGTCTTAATGAGGCTGAGGCCCGTGCCGATTCGCTTGCATTGGCAAATGATCGGTTGGTCCTTACTAATGAGTTTAATGAGCTGAATGCAAGTTTCAGTATGTATGAGGATCAGCAGATGTATCTCACCAATGATTCACTCGTGCAGCAGTATAATGAGGCAAGGATGAAAGTGGAGGGGCTTCTGCAGGAACTGAATCAGGAAAAGAAGAGCAATGCCGCAAACCGCGCCAGAATAAAGCAGCTTGAAGGTGAAATCGCGACGCTTAAAGGCATCCTGAAGCATTATCTTGAAGAAATAGACCGTCTGTCAAAGGAGAATGAAGGGCTTCGCAAGGACCTCCAGGAGGTGCGTGCCCATAATGAGCAGTTGACATCGGCTGTGACGGTGGCTACTAAAAGCAATGAAGAACTTACCCAGACTGTGAAGCAGGCTAAAAAGCTAAATATCACCGGTCTTCATATCTCCGCCTTGAATAAAAAAGGGAAAGCGGAGAAGAAGATCGGGAAGGTGCAGCAGCTTGCAGTGGGATTCACTGTCAGCCCTAATGCAACTGCGGCCGCGGGAATGAAAGATTTTTATGTGAGAATTGTCACGCCTGAAGGAAGTCTGCTCGGCGGCAACGTGACATTCCCGATGGATGGCGTCAATGTGCCGGCTACTGCACATCGACAGGTGGAATATGCCAATGATGAGATTTCTGTTACTATTTATTGGGACGTGAACGCCACTCTTACGGCGGGAGATTATACTGTGGAAGTATTCTGCGATGGCAATCGGCTCGCTTCGCGGCATTTCCTCCTGGGTAAATAATTAAGTAGCTAAGTAGCTCACAGAAATTAAACGATAATGTAATTCAAGCAGCTTGAAAAGATCTTGACATGATAACTGCGGCTAATTTTGGCCAACTTGGCATTGTCGCAAAATTATCTCGCATTTATCATATCATTAATTTTTGCGAGCTACTTAAC
>CAMWJD010000113.1 GCA_947174515.1 uncultured Porphyromonadaceae bacterium | reverse complement strand
CCTCTGCTTGTAAGGCAGACGCTCTAAACCAGCTGAGCTAATCGCCCGATTGCGACTGCAAAGTTACAACAATATTTTGGAGTATGCAAATTATTTTGCACTTTTTTTAAAAAAAATTAGAATTTCCCGGATAATTCAGGTTTAAGAGAGATCAGAATTCTCAAAATACCCCTCATTCCTGACCTTTACGGCTGCGGCGTCCGAAAAGGCGTGAGAGGGATCGCGCTGCTTCCTTCGGATGCATACGGTGGAAGTTTTCTTTCTCTATTATCGACTCGTCATAGTAGACATGATTGCCATCCTGATCGCGAAAATCTTGTTCGGAAGAGTTACGATAAGTGCCCTCCTTAAGTGAGACTGCGAGAGCGATGGAAAGCACCGCAGCCAGCATTATAAGTATTATTATCAGAATTATCATTTTATTGTCTTTTGTTTTAAGTCTTCAGTCTTGAGTCTTCAGTTTTTAGTCCGGACTCCGGCCTCTTATTTAGTCTTTTTATCTTTATCAAGGATCTGGTATTTCGAGTGCTGCGATTTAAATTCGGGGACTATGGCCTTCATTCTTGCCACAATCTGCATGTCATCGCAGTCGTCGACGGTAGCGATGAGTTCGGAAATGCGCACATCCACATCCGAAAACTCATATTCCCTGACCTTTGCTATCTTGATTTTAGGATGGAATGTCGGGAGTGTTATCTCCTCGTCGTTGAGCACTTCCTCATAAAGCTTCTCTCCATCGCGCAAGCCGGTGAACTTAATCTCCACATCCTTAGCCCCGCTGAGCATGATCATCCGCTTCGCAAGGTCGGCGATGCGCACAGGGTTGCCCATGTCAAAGACATAGATCTCTCCACCATTGCCCATCGTACCGGCTTCAATCACGAGCTTGCAGGCTTCCGGGATAAGCATGAAATAGCGGATGATATCGGGATGAGTGACGGTTACGGGTCCACCTTTGCGGATCTGCTCCTGAAAGATCGGAATGACGGAACCGTTTGAACCGAGCACGTTGCCAAAACGAGTAGTCACGAAACAAGTGCGGCCCTCGACTTTCCCTTCCTTAATAGCTTTATCAAGCGCCTGGACATAAATCTCGCAGATTCTCTTTGACGCACCCATCACGTTGGTGGGGTTGACAGCCTTGTCGGTGGAGACCATCACAAACTTGCGCGTGCCATATTTCACTGCGAGATCGGCGATAATCTTTGTGCCGTTAACATTATTGACAACACTCTCATATGGATTATCCTCCATCATGGGGACATGCTTGTAGGCGGCGGCGTGGAAAACGTATTCAGGTTTAAAATTGGCGAAAATGCGCTCCATGATCTTTGAATCCGCGATATCGGCTACAATAGTCTCGGCCTTTACATCGGGCCACTCGTTGCGCATCATCATGCGGATGTCGTGCATCGGAGTCTCCGCCTGATCCACGAGTATAAGGTGCTTGGGGTTATATGTCGCGATCTGGCGCACCATCTCCGAACCGATCGAACCGGCAGCTCCGGTTATGAGCACCACATTTCCTTCAATAAGATCGGCGGCGGCCTTCATGTCAACCTCAATTTTTTCACGAGGCAGAAGATCTTCCACATCGACAGGCTGGAGCTCGGAAGCGCGGAGATCGCTCTTTCCGTCCCATTCGCGGGCGTTTGGGACGACCATTATCTTGACACCCGCCCTTACGAGGGAATCGACGATATCAGGATTGTTCCGGATCACATTCATCATGTAGGGCGAGACGATGAGAGCCTTCGCACCCTCTTTGTTCATGATCTGAGGAAGACGCGCATCAAAATGGTGCACCTGCACTCCCATCAGAAATCGGTTGGCAAGGTCCTTCTCATTGTCTACGAAACCCGCCACCTTAAAGGGAGAGTCGGCAGATGAGTTCATGTTTTTCGCCAATGCCACACCACCCGTCTTTACGCCGAGAATGAATGCCGGCTCGCGGTTTGAACGCCTTATCGACTCCTCATAGAGAGTCTTGACCCAAACGCGTATGGTCCACATGAAAGCCACCACGAAAAGACCGAAGAGTATGATGTCGGCAGTGGTGAAGGTCAGCAACCAAGTGGCACCACCAAGAAACCATTCGAGGATAAAGACGAAGATGATGGCGGAGACCACGGCAAGCGTGACCCTCATCAGGTCTTGAAAAGATGAGAACCGGATCACCCCGTCGTAGGTATGGAAAACACGGAATGCCACCACAAAGCATATCAGGAAGATACCGAGCGTCCAAACGAGAGGGACGAATACTTTAGAAGTCTGGTCGGCACCGTGATGCACGGTATAGGCCAGCAATCCCGAGAAAAGCACGAAAGCCGAATCAAGCAGCAATATGCTCCAATAAGGGAGAGCCCCACGGGAAAAATACCATTTAAGAAGATCTTTGAAAGATTTCATATATTCTAATTTAGAATTGGTTTTTAGTCTTTAGTCTAAGGTGTAGGTAATAACTAAATGATGGCGGACTTTATGGCATTCACGATGTAACGGACATGGTCGTCGGTCACGTAAGGTCCGGCAGGCAGGCAAAGTCCTACCGCAAAAAGGGATTCGCTTACACCATTAGTATATGCCGGTGCATTCTTATAGACCGGCTGCTTGTGCATGGGTTTCCAGAGGGGACGCGCCTCGATGTTGGCGGCATCGAGTGCCACTCTCATCGCCTCGACATTGGTATTGGGCTGACAATCCGTAACGGCAGTAGAAGCCGCGTGAGTCACGCCGGCAGCACCCCCGACAGCACCGGTAATTACCTCCTTGTATGCGTTTTCCTGTCCCTTCACCTTCAGTTCCGGATCAAGAGTGCAGGTGCAGAGCCAGAAGTTGGAGTCGTAGTCGGGTCCGGGATTGCAGTGCATCTTTATGCCTTTGACGTCCTTGAGAAGTTCGCAATACAGTTCCTGAACGTGCTTGTGATGGACTATATGTTCGTCTATGACCGTCATCTGTCCTCTGCCGATACCGGCGCAGATGTTACTCATGCGATAGTTGTAGCCGATGTGCTCGTGCTGGTAATATGGATAGCTCTCGCGTGCCTGGGTGGCATAGAAGAGAATCTCGTTCTTGTCCTTCTCGTTGTCGCAGATCAGGGCGCCACCTCCCGATGTAGTGATCATCTTGTTGCCGTTGAAAGAAAGCACACCGTATTTACCGAATGTGCCGAGCACCTGTCCCTTGAAACGAGAACCGAGACCTTCCGCCGCGTCCTCGATAACAGGGATTCCGTAACGGTCGGCAATCTCCATAATACGGTCTATCTGATAAGGCATACCGTAGAGAGCGACGGGGATAATAGCCTTCGGAGTCTTTCCCGTCTTGGCGATACGATCCTTGATCGCCTCCTCGAGCAGATCCGGATCCATATTCCAGCTCTCACGCTCCGAGTCGACAAAGACAGGGGTGGCACCGAGATATGTGATAGGATGGGAGGAGGCACAGAAAGTGAATGACTGCACCAATACCTCATCTCCGGCTTCAACACCGCAGGCAAGAAGTGCAAGATGTACCGCCGCCGTTCCAGCAGAGAGACATACAACCTTTTTGTCTAATTGAGAATTGAGAATTGAGACTTGCTTTAGCTTGAGCGGAGCTAATTGAGAATTAGTCTTCAGAGACTGGTCCTTGGTTATCGACTCTTCACTCTCCACTTCATTCACGAAGTGTTCGAGGTCTTTCTCGAATGCATTTACATTGGGTCCCATCGGGACTACCCAGTTTGTATCGAAGGCTTCCTTTATGAAGTCCTGTTCCTTGCCGCTCATGTGGGCAAGACAGAGATATATACGGTCCATATTATTCAATGATAAATTATAAATTACAAAGTTCGGAGGGTTCTTGGTTCTTACATCAGGCATCAGGGACAGAATTCCTGAGGTCCCGGATCTGTAATCACTGAAGGCACCCGGTCTATAATAACTGAAAAATCACACACCCATGAGTCATGTGCCCATGGGTGTGTGATTTTTAATATTTAAGACTTACCTTTACTCTTGCGCAAAGCTTGGAAGTTTTCCCTCTTGTATCATTTTTACCGGCTCCACTCCTTTGCATATTTTGAAGGTCAGATTTTCTTCTTGCTATTTCTGTTTGTTGCTGCGCGAATCGGACACAATCTCTACTCCTATCATATTCTTGACTTTGAAGCGAAGCTTCATAACCGGCTATGCTTTGTGGAACAGGGTGTAAATTAGATTAGCACATTCCTTCCGGAATGCACACCAAATATTCTTGAGGTTTGTCCATGAAGCGCGAAGTCTCATTCTGCGTAAAATGTCAGAGCCTGGATCTTCCCCTTCATCATCCACGAAAGCACCCGTATGACGGCCATCAGGAAGCCAGACCACCCGAGCCCGGCTATTTTCCTTAGCCACATACACCTCAAACTCCTTTCTCAAAGCCTTAAACCCATTTATATGAATTGCACCATGCTCCGCAGTCCACATCCTGCCGGAGGAAGAAGGATTTGAAAGACTCCAGAAAATTTCAAGCACATACCACTCTACATAAAACGGAGGGATAGAAGGATTGTGGGTATAAGCATTACACCAACTATTCACAAGATTCAGGATTTTAATCGGAATAGGCAACGATATTGACCATGACTTGTTCGTTCCCTCGGATATCTTGGTGTCTCTGTCTTTCCCCTTGAAATTTGAAATAAACTTCCAACCCACCTGAGTGAATTGCTTCATTGGATAGCCGTATTGGTCAACTACAACCTGATATCCAATAATATTTCTCCAAGTCATTTCAAACGCCTGCCTCATGAGAATAACGGCTGACGGGCGGAGTTCACGGAAAGGCAATCCATCAATGCTATCCATTACGTCTAACCAACACAACGCATTGATAGCAAATCTAAAATCCATATTTTCAATTGAATCACGTCGACCGACCCCAACCTGGCGCATTTCCGGTTTTGCGGGTGCCGGACCTCCTATATGGAGAAACCGTTTTTTGGCACTGTTATATTTATTATTGTCAACAGCAAATTCATAGAGAGCCAACAGCGACTCAGTGTCAACACAGAAATCGTGATAAATGGTATCATAATGGGAGCACGAAGGATCGATCACTTGCGTCAGCAACTTCTCAGCCAGCAATCCCAACTGATACACGTGGCACTTTAAAGGTTGCAAAGCCGTTATCGGATGACTGATATCTATATCGGCTTCCAATAGAGCTACAGCAAGATCATTTTCGGAAGGCTTCTTACCACCCCATACATCATTGGAAAAAGAACGAACAGCATACAAAAGATCTCGGAAATTATTATAAGCCAAAGCATAATCCTTGACATAACTGATATTCCCCTCAGCGTCCGCTATCCGTTTACAAAGAGCATGGCTAACCTCAGAGCACAAAAAGAAGATATGATCAATTTTCGATTTCATATATCTTTAGAAACAACGCCTGCTAAAGAATCGGATATCAAGAAGTCAATATTTTTTGACATAGAAAATCTTCTTGTAGGAGTTTCCGAGTATATTAATGCACATCCGGAACGCGGAGGCTATAGGATTCATCTTTTCAGCTTTGTGGAAAAGGGTGCTTTTATTATTAGTATTTTATATCACCCACCGAAGCCTTCTCCATGAGATATAAAATGGTAGCTAATGCACGGCATCCAGTTTCCCGATAGGTTAATGAGTATATAAGATGATTGTAAAATGATTCAGTCATTCCCTTCATTACTGAAGGATTCAGAAACATCAATCCTGCAAATATAGCAAATGCTTCATTTATAGTCAAAAATGTTGTATTTATTCTTGCGCTTTCCACAATTTGAATTGGTTTGAAGCGTGAAATCCATATCATGGTATATGCAGCCTGTTTATGCCTGTCTGCGAATTCAGAACCGGCATAAGCCTTATATTTACATATATCATCAAAATATGCGTTGACAGCACAATGAAGAAGTTCCTTTGACAGAAATAGAGAATTCGTATACTCTTTGCCTAATCCGGCTGAGAATTCATTGACATATAGACTCAATAGAGTCTCATACCGTCTACGGACAGCTTCTGTGTCTGTCTGAATCAGAGGAGATAGACTATCCATAATTTCTTACCTATTTCTTTACCCATGAGAAAAATCGGGAATTTACCCTAATCTGGTTGGCACGATGAATATACACTGACTCGTCTTCAAAATGCTGTCCTTTGTTTTTCTCACGATTAAACTCAAGTTCATGAGTAGCCGCAAGAATACGATCGTACTCTCCTATCTCAGATTTTATCTTGTCGTCAGCATCTTTTGCTTCTGCTGCTTCATTGCGCGATTCCCTTATAGTGTTTATTACGAATATTGTAGTGATTATTGCACATACAATCGAAAGGATCATAGTGACATTTGTTAATATATCGTTCATATCGATAAATATTTTTTTAATTTCAATATTTTATATTTTACAGTTATGGCGGAAACGGTGGTAAGTCCCCAGATCATGTAAAATTGAAATAGATTTTTTGACATATACTCAGAAGTAGGATCTTGACGCATAACATAAAACATCAAAGATGTAAGCACAGACATCAATACCAACCAAGACTGCATCATAGGCGTGACGCATCTTTTTGTAAGACCATAATCTTCATACAGGCTGAAAACAAGAGTAAGAGCAGAAAACACATAAAAGCCTTCCTGAATCAACTGTATGATCAATTGAATCAATGGGAAAGAGCCATCCTTAATCCAAGCGACGATAGCGAGGAAAAAAGCAGGAAACACTATTGGCAGAACTGCGTTCGCAATTAGCCATAGTAGAATTTTTTTTGTAAAATATCCCATTAATCAATTTTTTTACAAAATTAGCAACAATTTTAGTAAAATACAAACAATGTGTAATTTTTTATCTATGAAATGGCAAGCGTGCCCCAAAAGAGTAAATGTCTCAAATAAACATTTATCAGATCCAATCAAATGGTGAATGACTGAAAAAGCATCAGATTGTCTCGCCGGCATAGTGGATGCGGCGACCGAGGACGGTGGCGAAGATCATCTGGATGTCTTTGAGGAAGGAATAGTGATGGAGGTAGTAGAGGTTAAGGCGGACTTTATCGGGGAAGATTACCTCGTCATTGTATTCTACGGCTATTACTTGACTTGGGCGCGAGTCGCCTTCAGCTTGTCTTTGAGCTACATAGTCGGCTATCATCTCATCTTCCAGACGGTATTTCAAAGTAGCGGGACCGGTGATACCGGGACGGAGTTTCAACACTTCACGGTCTTTGCCTTGTAGTTGGTCGGCATATCCGGGCACATCTGGACGAGGGCCTACAAATGACATTTTTCCGATAAGGACATCCCAAAGTCCGGGAAGTTCATCAAGTTTGTAATGGCGAAGTTTAGCTCCTAAAGGAGTAATCCGGTTATCTCCAGCTACACTTACAGTTGAGCCGTTATGGTTTACGGTCATTGTCCTGAATTTGTGGCAAGTGAATAAATCACCGTTTTTGCCCACCCTCTTTTGCTTGAAAATCACCGGTCCGCCGGGCATCTTGATACGTATCATAATGGCAACAACGAGCAGCACAGGCCATAGACACAAAAGGCCGATGAAAGCCATCAGCCTGTCGAATATGAATTTTAGGGTCATA
>CAMWJD010000112.1 GCA_947174515.1 uncultured Porphyromonadaceae bacterium | reverse complement strand
AAATTTTATAATTAATCTGCGAATTTAAAATATTAATTTGGAACATGAGAAAATAATGGTTAACTTTGCATCTGCTGACTTATAACCTTCAAATTGGTAATATAAATAAGGTTTTGAATAGAAATAAGCATAATATATTCATCAATATATGGACAAATAATTAATATGATCAATCAGAAGATTTATGATATAATTCCTGTCATAAAACGCTACTTCAGCGACAAGCCAGTTTTAAGGGCATGGCTGTTTGGGTCATGCTCCAGAGGAGAAGAGACCCCTATGAGTGATATTGATATATTAGTAGATTACGACGAATCAAATGGAGTAGTATCTCTTCTGAAAATAGGAGGAATGCTGATGGAGTTATCACATTTACTTGGTAGACAGGTAGATCTTGTAGAGTCGCAGGGCCTTAAGGAATATGCAAGGGCATCTGTAGATCGAGATAAAATTCTGATTTATGAGAGAGAAAGTTAAAGATCCAGGAAGAATTCGCCATATGCTTGATGCAGCAAAGATTCTTTCAGAAGAAATTCCTAAACATTCTTTGGATTCTATCCAAAAAGACAGAATCTTGTTTTTCGGTCTTGCCAAACTTATAGAGATTATCGGAGAAGCTGCTTACAAATTAACATTAGAGTTTAGAAACGACCATTCGGAGTTACCTTGGAATGCAATTATTGGAATGAGACATGTCATGGTACATGATTATTATACAATGAGTCCTCAAAAGATATGGACCACTATTGTATCAGATATACCTGAAATGATTCCTATACTGGAACGATATCTTGAAGAGTTTGACTCCAATAAGTAGTCAATCTGTTCCGATTAGAATCAATATTGACGCACGAAACATAAAAAATGGAAGCCTTAGAAGGGATAGCCGATGGAGAAGTGGAAGGAGGAATCCCGATGCCAGTTTGGTGAAATGAGGGGCCAGGGATTCTCCCCCATAGCGGGATTATGGGCTTTCATGCCGAGATCAAAACGCAGAAGGAAGTAGTTGAAATCCATTCGGATTCCAAGTCCGTAAGCGGCAGCGAACTGCTTATAGAAATCTTTAAATTTGAATACACCTCCCGGTTGGATAGCATAGTCACGGATGGTCCAGATATTGCCGATGTCGATGAAGGCACCTAACTCAAGCACCCAGAAAAGCTTCGCACGATATTCAGCGCTCGTGATGATACGAATATCGCCACACTGATTGATGAAGTCGCTCACGGAATTACGTCCGGGATATGCACCCGGTCCCAATGTACGGACCGCCCACCCCCTCACTCCATTTGCGCCACCACCATAGAAACGCTTCTCAAAGGGAAGCATTTCGGAATTGCCATACGGCACCCCGATACCGCCGCCAACACGGAAAGCCACGGAATTTCTCTCATCGAAACGATGAAGAAGAGCATAATCGGCTTCAAGACGGAAATACTGTGAATAATGGATACCGAACACTTTATACGGATCTTCATGGAAATTGCGATGAGGATCGAAGATGCTTGAGATGGCAAAAAGGAGATTGCCTGCTATCTCCGCATTGACACGGATATTATAAATGTCGCGCTGCATGGATTTCTGCCATGGAGCAGACTCACGCTTATTGGTGTGATACCAACGCCAACCGAGACGCATTATGAAGTGATCTTCATAGCTGTAGCGAAGCAGCGGATTGTCAGGAGCTATCTGGTCGATAAAATCGTTGGTAGAAGCCGGAAGATAGACGTAGTTGATATCGATGGGCGTGAACGTATGGCGGTTCTGTTTCTTTGCATCCACCCATTTATAACTCCACCCGGCAGTGGAAATCACACGTGTATATTCAGGGCGCTCCTGATAGTTCATCGAAAAATTCACTTCCGTAGAAGCTTGGATTTTGCGTCTTACCCGGCGGGAAATAGGAGCCTTGAAATCGGGCATCGACAGTCCGAGATCGACGGAATATTCCATATATCTATTGTTGAGCAGACCTTTCAGATCTCCCGACAGAGACTCATAACTACCGCGGAGTTTACCTGTAAAAGTCTCGGATCCTCTGCCGATATTCCGGTGATTGTAAGTCAGGCCCACGGCCACACCAAGATCTCCTTCCGAGTTAGTGCCCTCAAGCTCCACACTCGCCGTCTGCGACTTCCCCGGAGTCAGCAAGACATACACATCAAGCAACCCTTCATCACCGATATGTCCGGCGGGAACGAAAGACACGTTGATGAATTTCAAGATTTCAAGACGTGAAAAAGCCCTATAAGTGCGATCTACATTTTTCTGAGCAAAAATCTCACCGGGAGAAAGGTAACAGTTGTCGGCAATCACAGACGGACGCAAATAGCGAGAATCTGCATAAAGGATTTCAATCCCTTTATAAAATATGGAATCTTTTCCCACTGCAATAGCCGGATTTTCCGCATTAATCGCTTCGGCATCAGCAATGACCGTCACTTTACGGATGATGAATTTTGAATAAAGGTCAGTATTCAGTTTAGCTCCCGCCGAAGAAGGATAGCTCACTCTCATCAGCAGCTCGGCCTCTTGAGAACCGTCAGTGGTGTCAGCCACAAAGGTGATACATTCCTTACCAAAATTATAATATCCGTTGTTTCTAAGATTTTCCGCTACCAAAGTGCGTTGATTTTCAAGCATATCTCTTGCCAACGGCTGTCCGGGAACGGTAAGGAATCTTGCCGAATCAGACATCACCAGGCTTTTGATGACAGTATCGGGAAATTCATATTCCACTTTTGATATTATCTTCTGAGGGCCGGGGGTCAGATTGTAGGTAAGTGCAATTTTCTTCTTTTTATCATTCTTTACGGAATCTATCGAGACCTCAGCATTGAAATAGCCTTTGCTTGCAAGAAAATTCAGAAGCTGGTCGGCACTTGCATCTGAAAGCATCGGATCATAGATCACCGGCGGCTCGCCCAGCTTACGCATCCACCGATTCCACCAATTGGTGGAATCCTTTCCGCTCAAATTATAGAATCCAAGCCGGAACTTTATACTCCATAGCATTTTATGATTCGGTGTCTGGCGAAGATAGGCTTGCATTTCAGAAACGTCAAGCTGCTCGCCACGACCTGCAGAATCAAGCCGGATATTCACTTTGTCGAGAAGATAACTGCCATCCGGCACATGCTTGCTTGAAGAGCATCCGGATAAGACAACGCAAATTAAAGCCGGCATCATCCACAATGCCGACGACAAGTTACGAAACATCCGCCCGATAAGTGCAAACATAATGCAAAATTAGGTAATTTTTCCGAATAACAAGCGTTATAACTCTTATAAATCGAATAAATGTTATAAAACTGCGGCTATTATTGCCAAAATATCGTGAAATTTCACTAAATTTGCAATATGGAATCACAGAACCGGGCAGATGGGCCGAAAGCATATACCCTTTCTCAGTTCTCCCGATTCGTCGCATCCGCGATGAGTCGGGAGCCGGTGCTGACGGGTGCATGGGTGACAGCCGAGATAAGCGATTTGTCGACAAGCGGAGGACACTGCTACATGACCCTGATAGAAAAAGATGCCTCTGGCGCAACGATAGCCCGCATGAGAGGCACAATATGGGCCAACCGGTTTTATCATATAAGAAACAGTTTTCTTAGAGATACGGGAAAGGAACTCGCCAACGGCATGAAGGTGATGTTTTATGGCGCAGCCAACTACCACAGTTCATACGGACTTTCTTTCAATATCGGCGAGATCAATCCTGCTTACACGATGGGTGATCTTGAGCGCTTGAGACGCGAGATACTGGCGGCGCTTCAGAAAGAAGGGATCCTTGATCGCAACCGGAATCTGCAACTGACAGAGCCTCCACTGAAAATCGCCGTCATATCATCAGAAAAAGCCGCTGGATATGGCGATTTCATCAATCAGCTCAACCATAATCCGATAGGAATAGACTTCAACACCTTTCTATTTCCTGCCACAATGCAAGGGGAAAGGACAGCCAAAAGTGTCATCGCAGCCCTCGACATGATAGAACAGACAAACAGCATTGTCAACTGGGACTGCGTGGTGATAATCCGTGGAGGAGGAGCCACCACAGACATGAATGGTTTTGACGATCTGCAGCTGGCACGAAGGGTTGCCACATACCAGCTTCCAATAATAGTAGGGATAGGTCATGAACGCGACCGGTGTGTGCTTGATGAAATAGCCTGCATCAGATGCAAGACGCCGACAGCGGTCGCCACATGGCTTTCTGATGCCGCCGCCGCTTCATGGCAACGAGCCTGCGATTTTGCGTCGCGTATCGCGTTGTATGCATCCGAACGCCTGAAGGGGGAGCAAATACGCATCCAAAGCCTGTCTGCTTTACTTCCATCCTTAGCAAGAGAAGCCACAACAAAAGCCAATGCCAGGCTTGACAGCCTGATCTCGACCTTACGCATGGCTTCTCATGCAAGAATACAAAATGAATATCCTGCTCTTCATGCAGCCAAAGCCACCATCCGGATGGCTGCGACAGGCCGGATTGAGAAAGAAAGGTCACGTCTGGACAATCTTGAGAAATTGATTGATGTGCTTAATCCCCTGTCTACTCTCAAACGAGGATATTCCATCACAAGGACAGGGGGGAAAGCGATCACCGACACTCATTCATTGAAAAGCGGCGATATCATCGAGACGATCACCTCTGAAGGCCGGATTATCTCCACAGTGACTGAAACAGAATAGAACGGAAACATGAAAAAACTTATCATATTTGATCTTGACGGAACACTCCTCGACACCATAGCGGATTTGGGCACAGCTTGCAACTATGCCCTTGAAAAGATGGGATATCACAAGCACCCTCTTGCTGCATATCCATATATGGTAGGCAATGGGGTAAGGAAGCTGATGGAACGAGCTCAACCGGATGCATCACCTGAAGAAATCGATGAACTTCTGGCTCATTTCAGAGAATACTACGATCAACATTGCACCGATCTCACCAAGCCCTATCCGGGAATACAGGAACTTCTCCGCCATCTCACTGAAAATAAAATCGCTATTGCCGTAGCCACCAATAAATATGAATCAGCCGCTAAAAAGATCATCGATCATTTCTTCCCGGATGTGCCTTTCGTGGCCGTGATGGGTCAGGTAGAAGACCGACCGGTGAAGCCGGATCCAAGCATAGATTTTGCAGTGCTACTTGCCCACCCCACACAAAAAAGCGAAGCCATGCATGTCGGCGACTCAGCGGTGGACATAGAAACCGCCCGCAGAGCATGCATCGATTCTGTAGGTGTGACCTGGGGCTTCCGACCGATCACTGAACTTAGAAAAGCAAACGCCGACCACATAGTATGCTCCCCGGCTGACATTCTAAAATTAGCGTTTAAAGATGACTGAGCCGGACCAAATATTAAATATAGCTGAGAAAAGACTGACTCTTCGAAAAAGCGCCAAGCTGCGCCACCGCACTTTGGTGCAGGATCTTTTTCATGAAGGAAAATCAGTTTACTCAGGACCATTGAGAATCACATTCCGCACTTTATCTCAAGAGGAACTTGAGGCATCGTTTCGCGTCAGTGTCCCGGACCTAATGGGACCGGTGCAATTCATGATAACAGTTCCGAAAAAGAAACGGAGGCACGCTGTAGACAGAGTCCTGATGCGCAGACGTATCCGAGAAGCGTTCAGGCTCCAGTGGCATCCGCTGAGACATCTGATAGAGAACGACCCTTCTATTCGCACCTTATCGCTCGCCATAGTGTATATGGACACCGAAAACACAGGGATGGACTCTATAATGAACGCCATGGGCTCGGCACTTTCCAAAATCAGAAAAAAGATCTTTGACACATGAATTTAGCGCAAATTCTCCTGACCTCAGCGATTCGCTTCTATCAATACGCTATATCTCCCCACACTCCTCCAAGCTGCAGATTTGTTCCTACCTGCAGCCAATATGGCATCGAAGCAATAAAGAAACACGGCGCTTTGAAAGGAGGATGGCTGACACTCAAACGCATATGCCGATGTCATCCCTGGGGAGGATCGGGATATGATCCGGTGCCCTGAGCGCGACATGTGCGTAGATTGGAGGCAGCCCCCTCTCATAAACTTAAAAAATTACTGAAAATGGATTTCACACCTATTGCCTTACATATTTTTGCATCGCGAGCAAAACGGACAAAGAAATGGAAAGGGCGCGTAGAAGAACTGCAGAGGCAACAACTTGAATGGCTTTTGCGACGTGCATCCGACACTGAAATAGGGCGCAAGTATAAATTTAGAGAGATTCTGAATTCTCCGGACCCTATTGAAGAATATCGGAACCATGTCCCTACAGTAGCTTATGACGACATAAGGGCATATGCAATGCGAATGTTGGCCGGGGAGAGAGATGTGCTGTGGCCGGGGATTTGCCGACGATATGCACAGAGCAGCGGCACGAGCGGGGGAAAATCCAAATATGTGCCCATCACTGATGACTGCTTACGCCGAAATCATTATCCGGGCACGTCAGACGTAGTGGCTCATTATCTTCAGATGAATCCCAAAAGCCGTATCTTTTCCGGGAAAAGCCTGATTTTAGGGGGAAGTTTCGCCAATGAACTCAATCTCAAAAAAGGAGTCAAAGTAGGAGATCTGAGCGCAACGCTCATTGACCGCATGCCGAAGCTTGCAGATATGGTAAGAGTGCCGGGAAAGCGGATAGCTCTGATGGAGGATTGGAGTGAAAAACTGCCCGCATTGGCGGAAGCCGCATCAAGATCCAACATCACTAATATCTCAGGTGTCCCCTCATGGTTCCTGACAGTCATCAAGGAGGTGTGCAAGATAAGGGGAACTGCCAAGATATCTGATGTATGGCCTGATTTGGAGGTGTTTTTTCACGGAGGGATTGATTTCCGCCCCTACCGTAAGGAGTATGAAGCACTGACAGACCCGGAGAAGATGCATTTTATGGAAACTTATAATGCAAGTGAAGGTTTTTTTGCCTTTCAGAATGATTTTTCCGATCATTCCATGCTTCTTATTCTTGACGGGAGCGTCTTTTACGAATTTGAGCCGTTAGGAGGAGGAAAGCCATTAACGGCATGGGAAGTGGAGTCAGGAAAGACATACGAACTTCTGATTTCAAGCAGCAACGGGCTTTGGCGATATCATTTAGGCGACACGGTCACTGTCACGGCTACAGATCCGGTGAAAATAAGGATAGCCGGGCGCACGAGAAGTTTCATAAATGCCTTTGGTGAAGAAGTGATGGAAGATAACGCCAACCGCGCTATAGAAGCGGCATGCGAGGCGACCGGAGCCGGCATCGCCAATTACACGGCAGGTCCTTTCTATGCACATGACAATAAAAAAGGTCATCATCAATGGCTTATAGAATGGAATAAGGAGCCGGATTCTATCGGGAGATTCAGTGAAGTGCTTGACAAGGCGCTTCAGGAGGTGAACTCGGATTATCAAGCAAAGCGAGCCCACTCCATCTTCCTTGACCCACCTGAGATCATCACAGTGCGCCAGGGACTCTTCGACGACTGGCTTGCATCTGTAGGCAACCACAAGCTCGGAGGCCAGAAAAAAATACCCCGACTCAGCAATACCCGTTCACTAATCGACCAACTCCTTGAAATCAACAGATAATGCAAAATGCATAATTCATAGTCAACCATGAATTATGCATTTTTACTTTTCAGAG
>CAMWJD010000111.1 GCA_947174515.1 uncultured Porphyromonadaceae bacterium | reverse complement strand
TCTCCGAGCATATAAGTAGCCATATCAAGGCATTCAATCAGTTCGGTTGAGGCAGGGAAAAGAATGTCTTTCATAAGCTGGAGATCGCGGTTGTAACCAAGAGGAAGATTTGCTGTCAGCAACGCTATCTCATTTTGGATAGACTGCAGGCGGTTGCATTTACCTCTCATGATTTCGAAGACGTCAGGATTCTTCTTGTGAGGCATGATGCTTGAGCCTGTGGTCAGTTCATCCGGGAAAGACACGAAAGCAAAATTATTGCACATCCACATGCAGACGTCCATGGCAAGATGTCCTAAAGTAGATGCGACTGTGCCAATGGCTGCCGCAACCGCCCTCTCCGTCTTTCCTCTGCTCATCTGGGCAGCTACGACATTGTAATGAGGATTAGCGAAATGTAGCAGATCAGTAGTCATTTCTCTGTTGAGAGGGAATGAACTTCCATATCCTGCTGCAGAGCCAAGTGGATTTTGATTGGCTATGTTATAGGCTGCAACCACCATGTTCATATCGTCGGAGAGTGCTTCTGCGTATGCTCCAAACCATAATCCGAAAGAAGAAGGCATAGCAACTTGCAGGTGTGTATAGCCAGGCATCAGCTTGTCCTTATGTTTTTCTGAAAGCTCAATCAAGCGGTTAAAAAGATTCTTTATACTTTCAGAAATGTGTTTGAGTTCATCACGGAAAAATAGCTTCAAGTCTACCAGCACCTGATCATTGCGGGATCTGCCGGAATGAATCTTCTTGCCGACGTCTCCGAGTCGTTCAGTAAGCAGGAACTCCACTTGAGAGTGAACGTCTTCCACTCCTTCTTCAATGGTGAATTTTCCTTGCTCGATTTCATCAAGGATTTTCTGTAAGGCAGGAAGCAGAAGATCAAGTTCTTCCTTTGTCAGCAATCCTATCGTCTGCAACATGCGGATATGGGCCATAGACCCCAGCACATCATATTTAGCAAGTCTGAGGTCGAGTTCCCGATCTTGTCCGACAGTGAATTTTTCTATTGCTTTGTCAGGCTCGAAGCCTTTGTTCCAAAGTTTCATAAATTGGTTATGTTGGTTATTGGTTGTCATTTTGTCAAATTGACAAAATGATTAGCACTTAAGAGTTTTTATAAGTTGAATATAGGTGTCGATGGCATCCGATATTTCGGAAATGCACACGTATTCGTCTGCAGAATGGGATCTTGAGGACTCTCCGGGTCCCATTTTCAGAGATGGTATGCCATGCATCAATGCCATGTCAGAAGTAGTGGGGGAGATGAACGGCGTTTTCCCGAGGGCTGTTGCTGCCTTTACAAGAGGATGCTCCGAGTCTATTACAGATGCATGAACCCTTGTAGATCTGGGAGTCAATTCGCTCCATTTGACGCATTGACGAAGTAGTTCTACTGTTTCTTCATTGCTGTAGGCATCTGTAGTCCGAATGTCGGCAGTGTAGGAACATTTGTCAGGAACTACATTATGCTGTGTGCCGCAATTTATCATGGTTATGCTGACCTTAATTGGACCCAAAATTTCACTTGTTTTTTCCGGTGCAAAATTTCTTAGCCTGTCGATGTCTTCCATAGCTCTGTATAGAGCATTGATCCCTTCGTCTCTTGCCGCATGGCCGGCTTTCCCTTTTGCCACGCAGTCAAGAACAAGAAGGCCGCGCTCAGCTATTGCCGCTTGCATTCCGGTGGGCTCTCCTACGAGTACCATATCTGGTGTCAGTCCATTTTCTGCAAGATGAGGCAGAAATGATCTCATTCCAAATTCTCCCATCACTTCTTCAGCAGCTGTGATGGCAAGCATCAGATTCACAGGAAGAGAAGATTCGTCTTTAAGGGCAAGAAATGCCATCGCAAGAGCCACTCCGGAAGCTCCGGCATCGTTGCTTCCCAGTCCGTAGAGCTTGTCTCCTTCAATATCGGGGCTGAAGGGATTTCGGGTATATGAAGAGGATGGACGGACTGTATCATGATGCGAATTCAGCATCAAAATTGGTTTGTAAGGATCGAAATTCCGGGATAACGCATACACATTGTTGTGGAGTCTCTTGACATCGCTTGCTCCATTCTCTTTCAGCCACTTTTCCCATATGTCGGCAGTTCCCGCTTCCTCCCTTGAAAAAGAACGTGTTGAAATTAGTTTTTGCAGTAAAGAGATATAGTCCGCGCTCATTCTAATTCACATGATTTTGGTTCCGGAATCGGAAAGAAGATTTTCAGCGTTGCAGATTCTGACTTCCTTCACACCTTTAGATGCAGACTCGAGGGCATTTGTCAACTTCGGAATCATACCTTTTGCTATAGTTCCATTCTCTTTCAGTCTTTGGAAATTATCTTTTGTGATAAGAGGTATTACCGAATTCTCATCATCTACATCGGCAAGCACCCCGGCCTTCTCAAAACAGTAGGTGAGCACAGTTGGAGCAATACGCGATGAGCCGATCGCAATCGCGGATGCTACGGAATCCGCATTGCAATTTAGAAGTGTGCCTTTTCCATCATGGCAAATAGCGCAAACCACAGGTGTGATCTCAGCTTCAAGAAGGATACGGATGAGAGAGTCGTTGACATTTTGCGGATCAATATCTCCTACAAATCCGTAGTCTATTGGATTTGCCGGTCGGCGTGAGGCTTTAATAATGTTGCCGTCTGCTCCGGAAAATCCTATTGAATTGCATCCCTCAGCCTGTAGCATGGCCACAATCCGCTTGTTAATGAGTCCGGCGTATGTCATAGTGACAATATCAAGTGTTGCGCGATCGGTCACGCGCCTTCCCTCGATCATAGTTGTCTCGATTCCCATTTCGTTGCTGAGGCGAGTGGCTTCCTTACCGCCTCCATGCACAAGAATTTTTGGTCCTTTAAGACTTGAGAATATCCTGACAAAATCAGCAAGAGCAGTAGGGTCGTCAATGACGTTTCCACCAATCTTTACTACATTGATATTTTTAATCTCCATTTTGATCAATTACTTAGACTTTCAAGAAGACGCTTGATAACAACCTGTGCGGATATCTCCCTGTTGGCGGCTTCAGGAATTACAATACTTCTCTCAGATTCAATCACATCGTCTGTAACGATCATGTTTCTTCTCACCGGCAGACAATGCATGAAGTAAGCATTGTTGGTAAGAGCCATTTTTTCGGCATCTACTGTCCAATCACGATCTGTTGAGAGAACTTTTCCATAATTGGGATCTGAATATGCCGACCAGTTTTTTGCATAGATGAAATCCGCACCCTCAAAAGCTTTTCTCTGGTCATACTCGATCTTTGCCCCCTTTGTAAAGGCCGGATCCAGTTCATAACCGTGTGGATGAGTGATAACGAAATCATATCCTGCGGCAATCATCCACTCCGCAAAAGAATTAGGAACAGCCTGGGGAAGTGCTTTGGGATGAGGAGCCCATGTCATGACCACTTTAGGTCGTTCCTTGGTTTTATATTCCTCTATAGTGATGAAGTCTGCAAAACTTTGGAGCGGGTGGCGGGTGGCGGCTTCCATACTGAATACCGGTTTGCCGGAATATTTGATAAATTGAGAAATTACTTTCTCTTCGTAATCATCTTTCTTGTTGGTCAGGCCGGCAAAAGATCTGACTCCGATGATGTCGCAGTAGCAACCCATCACCGGGATAGCCTCAAGAAGATGTTCTGCTTTATCTCCGTCCATTATCACTCCTCGATCCGTCTCAAGTTTCCAGGCTCCTTGATTTACGTCAAGTACTATGACGTTCATGCCGAGATTCATGGCGGCTTTCTGAGTCGAAAGGCGTGTGCGAAGTGATGAGTTGAAGAAGATCATAAGCAATGTCTTGTTGCGTCCAAGACCTGTGAATGCAAATTTATCTTTCTTTATGAGGGATGCTTCAGCAAGAGCCTTGTCAAGTGCCCCTATATCTTCTACACATGTGAATTTTTTCATTGTCTTAATTTATGAGATGGACTCTAAGTTCCTGATAGCGAAACTTAAGGTTTATGGTTTTAAAGATTTAGCCGCCGATTGCCTTTTTCAGTTCCGTCAGGAAAATGTCGGCATCTTTTTTTGAGAGGTTGAGGGCAGGAAGGAGTCTTACGGTTAATTTACCGGCACCTCCTGTAAAGATATGATGGTCGAAGAGGAGTTTCTTGCGGAGGTCGCTTCCGGTGAAACCTTCCACTTCAAAACCGATCATAAGTCCGCGGCCTCTTACGTCGGTAATTTGTGGAATCTTCTTCAATTCAGCTATCAGATAATCTCCTACAGAGGCTACATTCTCAATAAGTTTTTCGTCTTCCATTATATCAAGCACAGATATTGCGGCGGCACAAGCGAGATGATTTCCTCCGAACGTAGTGCCAAGCATTCCTTTTTTCGCTTCAATTGAAGGAGAGATGATGACTGCACCCATAGGAAAACCATTTGCAATTCCCTTTGCGCAGGTTATTATGTCAGGTTTTATGTCATGGTGCTGATGTGCGAAGAATTTTCCTGTCCGTCCATATCCTGACTGTATTTCGTCAAGGATAAGCAGAGTCCCTGTTTCTTTACATTCTTTGGCAAGAGCTTGCATGAACTCTGTGGTTGGCTCATGAATTCCGGCTACTCCCTGGATCCCTTCGATGATAGCGGCTGCATATTCTTTGGTGGAAAGAGCGGCTTTCATCTCATCGAAGTCATTTAGGGAAACGAATGAGACATTTTCAGTTTTGTTGAAAGGTGCTTGAATAGCGGGATTGTCAGTGGCGGCTACAGCTCCCGATGTGCGACCGTGGAAAGCATGACCAAAAGCAAGAATCTTACTTCTTCCTGTTGCGAATGATGCTAATTTCATGGCATTCTCATTCGCTTCAGCTCCTGAGTTGCACAAAAAAAGTTCGTAATTGTCATAGCCTGATGCTTTGCCAAGTTTTTCTGCAAGAATCTCTTGAAGAGAATTTACTACTGAATTGGAATAGAAACCGAGCGCAGCTACCTGGTTGGAAATCGCTTCTACATAACGCGGATGAGCGTGACCTACTGAAATCACGGCATGGCCTCCATAAAGGTCAAGATATTCCGTTCCGTCTGCTGTGTAAACGTGATTGCCCGAACCCTTCACCGGCTCTATATCATAAAGGGAATAAACATCAAATAATTTCATTTCTTAGAATGCTGAGGGTTTAAGACGAAGCCCGGTGGTCTGGTCTATACCGAGCATAATATTCATGTTCTGCACTGCCTGCCCGGATGCACCTTTCAGCAGATTGTCGATGGCGCATGTCACGAGCAGTTTCTTTCCATGTTTTTCCACATGGAGGATCGCTTTATTTGTGTTTACTGCCTGTTTAAGGTCAGTGGGGTGATCGCTTACTATAGTGAATGGGGCATCCTTGTAATATTCCTTATAAAGTGCGCTTGCTTCCTCTTCTGAAAGATTGCAGTCAAGAGTTGTCACCGCGAAAATGCCTCTTGGAAAATCACCTCTCATAGGCACGAAGTTGATCGTAGCGCTATTATCAGGCTGTAATTTCTTTAGCGAAGCACTTATTTCAATCAGATGTTGGTGGGTAAATGGTTTATAGACGGAGATGTTGTCGTTTCTCCAGCTGAAATGCGTGGTTGCACCCGGTTTTACGCCGGCTCCCGTAGACCCTGTTAGAGCAGTGATATTTATGTCGCCGTTCTCAGGAAGAAGTTGAGCCTTGGCCAATGGAAGTAAAGACAGCTGGAGCGCGGTGGCGAAGCATCCGGGATTGGCTATGGAGTCTGCATTTGCAATCTTATCAAATTGCAGTTCAGGCAACCCATAGACAAACCCTTCGGATTCATCTCTGAAGTCTTGGGCAAGATCTATGACTTTCAGCCCCTTCGGTCTTGTGTTTTCTTCCCAGAATTTCTTGCTTTGTCCATGTGCGGAGCAAAGGAAAAGGATATCTATGTCTTCGAGAGGATGGGAGTCAGAGAACACGATGTCAGTTTCTCCAAGCAGACCACCATGAACATCTGTGATTGGTTTTCCGGCGTTGCTTGAAGAATGTACGAATTCAATGCTCACCTCCGGATGGTTTATGAGCAGGCGGAGCAGTTCACCGGCTGTGTAGCCGGCGCCTCCAATAATTCCAATTTTTTTCACTCTGATTTTCCGTTTTTGACCTGATTGTTGTGGTATATCTTCATTTGATTGCCGAGAATCTTAGTGAACCCTTTCACATCATCGGCAGTCCATGCCTTGTTGACTTCGCCGTATTCTCCGAAGTCAGTCTTCATCAGGTCAAAAGGAGAATCTACTCCTACCAGAGTATAGGAATAGGGACGGAGTGTCAGCTCGACCGTGCCGGTCACATTACGTTGCGAACTTTCAAGCATTTTCTCGATGTCGCGCATCACCGGCTCAAGATACTGAGCCTCGTGCAGGAACATACCATACCAGGTGCCCACCTGATCTTTCCAGTACTGTTGCCACTTGGTCAAAGTGTGTTTTTCAAGCATCTTGTGGGCAGCGATGATAAGGATTGGGCCGGCTGCCTCAAACCCGACGCGCCCCTTGATTCCTATGATAGTGTCTCCAATATGCATGTCGCGGCCTATACCGAAGCGGGAACCGATGCGCTCTACTTCGCGTATTGCGTCTATCTTATCTGAATATTCCTTTCCGTTTACTGCTGAAATCTCACCCTCCTTGAATGAAATGGTTAGTTTTTCTGGTTCCTTAGCGGTCACTTGTGAAGGATAAGCTTCTTCCGGAAGGGTCTGGTCTGAATGTAATGTTTCCTTCCCTCCGATCGAAGTCCCCCACAGTCCTTTGTTGATGGAATATTCCATCTTCTTGAAATCTGCTTCATAGCCGTGTTTCTTAAGATAGTCTATTTCATATTCTCGTGTGAGAGTGAGGTCGCGTGTAGGAGTGATGATCTCAATTTCAGGAGCGAGAATTTGGAAGGTAAGGTCAAAACGCACCTGATCGTTTCCTGCTCCGGTAGATCCGTGTGCAATAGCATCTACACCAAGCTTTTTTGCATATTCTATGGTTGCAATGGCTTGGAATATTCTTTCGGAACTTACTGAGATAGGGTATGTGCCGTTACGGAGTACATTGCCGGCTATCATATATTTGATGCTTTTGTCGTAGTAGTCTCTGGTCACGTCAAGGGTGGCGTGAGATGCTGCTCCAAGACGTTTGGAGCGATCAGCGATAGCTGCAAGTTCTTCTTCTGTGAAGCCGCCTGTGTTTGCTATTGCGGTGTGAACTTCATAACCGAGGTCCTCGGAGAGATATTTTACAGCAAAGGAGGTATCAAGACCTCCGGAAAATGCTAACAGCACTTTCTTCTTTTTATTTTCAGACATATTTACTTTGATTTCTATTCGTGAAACTTTTATTTAAGGTCGTATCTTACGCTCTGTGCAAAACACAAAACGTAAAACTACTTCTTCAGGTGGAGCAGTCGTTTGATGCGATTTCTCACCTTTATCATATAGGGGTTTGCTCTCTTGTCGGCAGGAAGAGGTTGCTTAGGGTCAAATAGCATTCCTGTGCACAGACACATCCGTCGGTTGTTTCGCTGCAGGATGTCGTAATTTTTGCAACCTTGGCAACCTTGCCAAAATTCCTCGTCATCAGTCAGCTCAGAGAAAGTTACCGGTTTATAACCCATTCTTGAGTTGAGTTTCATGACAGGAAGTGAGGTCGTGATAGAGAAAAGTTTCGCGAACGGAAAGCGAAGTCGAGCCAGCTCGA
>CAMWJD010000110.1 GCA_947174515.1 uncultured Porphyromonadaceae bacterium | reverse complement strand
AGTGCTTTCCATAATACATTTTACTAACCTAACATCATGAAACTAATTTCTTACTTTTAACTTTAAAACAAGAATAATCAAAAAAGGTTTAGAATAAGTGTATTTTTTACAATTTTTAATACATATTAGCCGTTATACATCCAAGTTAATTCATGATAATTCATGATAAATCATGATAAATCAAAATTCCCCAATCAAATCTTTAATCTTTAATCTTTAATCTTTAATAATTAATCTTTTGAAAGAAATCGTTGGCCGTTTCGCTCCTTCTCCGTCCGGACGCATGCACCTCGGCAATATATACACGGCTCTTCTGTCGTGGCTTTCAGTCAAGTCGCGCGGTGGAAAGTGGATCCTGCGCATCGAGGATCTTGATCCGCAACGTTCCAGAATGGAATATGCCCGTCAGATAGAAGAAGACCTTCATTGGCTTGGTCTCGACTGGGACGAAGGGGGAATAGACGGGATAGGGGAGCATGGTCCATATCTCCAGAGCATGCGTCATGAGTTTTATGAACGAGCGCTCCGCAAGCTTGAGGAAACCGGGCTATGCTATCCTTGCACTTGCACCCGTGCCGATATTCTTGCCACGCAGGCTCCTCACGAATCAGATGGGAGAGTGGTGTATAAAGGCACATGCCGTCCGGCCCGTCTTGATCCGACAAAACAGGTTTCTCCATCTAAAACTCCCCATTTGGAGGGCAAAGGGGGCTTCCCGGCTGCAGCAACCCGTATTTTCGTGCCCGACGAGACAATATCTTTCACCGATCGCATAAAAGGAGTGCAGTCTGTCAATCTTGCTGAGCATTGCGGCGATTTCATTGTCAGGCGCGGTGATGGCGCCTGGTCATATCAGTTGGCTGTAGTGGTTGATGATGCTCTCATGGGAGTGACGGAAGTATTGCGCGGCGACGATCTCCTTCTCTCGGCAGCTCAGCAGATATATCTTTATCGCCTGTTGGGATATACTCCTCCTGAATTCGCGCATGTTCCGCTTGTCTGCAACGAGGCCGGAATCCGCCTCTCAAAACGCGACAAGTCACTCTCTATGGAATACCTCCGGGCCCACCATACTCCTGAAGAAATCCTGGGCATGGCCGCTCGTCATGCCTCCCTTACTCCGACTTCGGCTCCGGTATCCCTCCCCGATATCCTGGATATCTATAAGGCTATCCATTCTAATCCACAAATCCAATAAATCGCTCAAAGGCCAAAAATAACACCAAAATTTTGTAACATTTTGTCGGATTCTGCATCTTGGATAATGAAGTTGTATAAACCCATGATTCATCAATGACAGAAAAGGAATTTAAGGAAGCGGTGTTGCCACATCATCAGATGATGCTGGCGGAGGCGATGCGCCTCCTTAAAAACCGTGATGAAGCCCTTGACTGTCTGCAGGATGCGGTGACGACACTCTGGAAATCAAGATCAAAGCTGAACGGTGTCGGCAATATCAAGGCATATTGCCTTAAGAGCGTTTCCAACAGAGCCTTGGAAATTATAAGGCAAAGTCGGATAGCATGTTCTGAATATGGTATGGACTTTCCGGGTGATGTGACCCCCGCATCCGCATTTGAAGGGAGAGAGAAGATAGCGATTCTTCGGAAATCCATAAAACTCCTTCCTGAAAACGAAAGGAAAGTAGTTTTGATGAAAGCCATCGGAGGATTGTCAATCGATGAAATAGTGGAAGCTACGGGATTCACATCAGCTAATGTCAGAGTGCTGTTGCATAGAGGAAGAAAGCGAATCAAGGATTATTTGAAAAAATTTACGGATTATTATGGAAAAGGATTTGAATGAACGACAACTGGATAGACTCGTCCGAGACTGGTCTGATGATTTGCTCGGTCCCGATATCGACAAGCAGATCTCCGACAGTCTTATGGACTTTGTCGATAATGATGATACGGGAATAGATGTGGATGAGCTGATTGATTCTCATATTCATCATCTTGCGATGGAGGAGAGCATGTCAAGACGGCACAAATGGAAAATCTTCATTTCTTCCGTTGCCGCTGTTTCAGCTGTGATATTTATCGTCGCCTCTATATATCTTGCTGAAAATGATAATAGCGCACGCAGCCGGAAGGAAACGTTTACGGCGGAAAATCAAGTCAAAGAAAAATCCGGCATTTCAAATAGCGCGAAGCCGGCGGGCATTGCCGTCAGTTGCAACCAAACGCCCGCTCAGCCAAATCGCAAAAAATGTCAGGCAGAAAAAGCAAAGGAAACGAAAACCGCTTCCACTGAGCAAAACCTCATAGAAACTATTGCTGAAATTAATGCCGGATTGGCCGATATGGTTGATAATGCCAATGAGGGTCTGAATATGATAAATGTATCCTTGCTTACTGAGAATTTATTCTCGGATACCGGTCATTTAGGCGGTTATGAGAGGATCCGGGATGAATATTCATCCCGGCAACATACAGAAGAAATGCAAAACCTTAATATTATTGAGGCCAATTTAATAAATGTACTCTACGAAATCAGGAATCTCGATATAGACTTAAACTTTGACAATATAAAAACTGAAATATGATACGATTGCTTACATGCGTGCTCATGCTGTTTGTATTGGGTTTGTCACCGGCATTTGCGCAGTCAGAAACACAACCCGAATTAAGATTAAGGCAAGGAAGTTCCTTAGAGGGGTTTGACTACACTTACATATCGCCTTGGATGTTGAAATCCATGCGTCAAAAAGACTTGACCGAACTGAAAAATATTCCGGTCGATAAGGTGCATCACATAGAAATTCTGAAAACAAAAGTAAATGGGAATTACGAGTCCTTCAAGCATATCATCAACCAATTATCGGATGAAATGAATCTCATCGGTTATAACCGTGATGGCGACAAAGGTGTGAAAATTTGTGTGGAGATATCTCCGGTTGAAGTTGTGAAGCGAATATTGGTGATCAAATGGGGATCCAACGGTGCTGAGCATCTTGTCACATATATTGTCGGAGACTTCACACAAGAAGAGGTAAATAACATTTTCCATTTTTAATTTGCATCTGATTTGATAATGAAACATATTATTCTCGCCGCATTTTTATTGATTCTGTCCGTATCCGGCCTTTTTGCCATCCGGCCAAAGATAGATTATCAAGCTGACTATCTGGAGGTTACTAATGTAGAGCGTCATGACACATGTCTGCGTGTGTCGGTCATTCTGAAGTATTTGCCGGGATATTGGGTTAATATTTCAAAGAAGGGCACATTCCTCCGGTCTCGGAATGACACTGCCCGAACTTACAGGCTCATCGGTTCTGAAAACTTTGAATTAGATAAACGGATATGGATGAAAGAATCCGGACAGCATAAGGGAGTCCTGATTTTTGAAAAGTTGCCGGCTGATGTCAGAGTCGTGGATATGATGGAGACTGAAGATAGCGGCAATATTGAGTGTATTGTAGCCGGTATCAACCTTGAAGAGGAAGATACGAACCAACAGCCGTCGATGATCGACCCCGGCACACTATTAGGTTCCGCATCCTCTGAACGTTGGGACGGTCTTGATCCCGCCCGATACGGAGATATCCCGTATTATCAGGAAAAGGGGAAAGCACATGTCAAAGGTCGGATTCACGGCTATCATCCTGTCGCGGGATTTTCCAATCTGAAAATTTACACAAATAATTATATTACAGGATCTACAGACCGGCAGACGGAAAGTTTAAATCCCGACGGCTCTTTTGAATTTGATTTGAATGTGGATTATCCGCAATACTCTACATTTGTTTTTGGAGACCTTACGACAAAAGATGTGTTTGTCATTCCGGGCGACACGGTAGAGATCGTCACTACAATGGAGACAGATTTCTTAAAACCGACTGCCGGATACAGAAAATATTTTGGATATAATGGAAAAATTAACGATGCTGCAGCTGTCAATCTGCTTACCGACAGTTTGATCTCACGTTTACATCTTGACGAAATCATTTTCAAATGCTATGCGGATAAAACAGACACGTTGGCAATATCCGACAATCATAAAAAGGAAGAAATTGAAACTGCCGTTAATAATGTCATTACTGAGTTGCATGATTTTTTAAGTCCGATTCCGGTCAGCACTTATGTTAAAGACCTTTTGGCAACCGAGGCTGTTTCTCGTCTCGCAATCGCTTGCGAGCCGTCAGATGGAATTAAGCGATTGATATCTTGCAACCCTTTGACAATAAGCACCGGGTATGGGTTCAAATATAATCCGATCTCCATTGTTTCATTTAATGACAGTATTTCAACCTCTCAGGCCGAAAACTCTTTCTTGCATCAATTGAGGGCTGTAAACTCACTCCTTGAGGCAATTGAGGTGAGGACTATACACAATAGGGAGTCATTGGATAAGACGAAACAGAATGTGGCAGTGTTGGCGACTCAAATTACTTATCCGGCTTTGAATCAAGCCCTTCTCAATGCATATGGCGAACTGACAGAAGATGTGGTGTTGGAAGAGCATGCTCTCAAAAAAGACTCGGAGTTTACCCGGCTTGACATCGATGATGACGCCGACATACTTCAGGAGCTGATAAAGCCATATGAAGGCAATCTCATATATGTTGATTTCTGGGCCTTATGGTGTGCCAGCTGCAGACATGGCATTATAGGGCAGAAAAAGGTAATCGAGCATTTTGCCGGTCGGCCGTTTAAGGTGCTTTATGTCTCGGATGATACAAACATTGCCGGTTCAAACCAATGGCTTGAAAAGAAAGAGATTCCCGGAGAACATATCTACATAAGCTCGGAAAACTGGAAAAGAGTTTTCAAATATTTCAACATAGATTATATCCCGTTCGGTGTGCTTATAGGGAAAGAGGGGAATCTCATCAAGACTCATTTCTATCTTGACCATCATAATTCAGAAAAAGAAATAGAACGACATCTTAACGATTAAATCTCATGAAACACAAGTATAATGCTTTTCGCCGGGTATTGCTCCTGATGCTCGTTGCGGTATCATGCGGTGTGATACATGCGGCATCGCACAACGATTCTATCTCTATCTCCGGCCGACTGAAGGAGTCGTTGGGGAAAACCGATCTTACCGACGGCTGGGCTGTCATGTTGGATTCACAAGGCAATCCAAAAGACTCGGTAAAAACTGATGCAGGAATAAATTATATTAATGGTGAGATAATAAGGGTATCCTATTTCGTATTCATGGTTCCCAAAACTGATTCCATATACAACATACAGTTAAGTTGCCCGAAGTACACACCTAAGACTATCAGCTTCGAAGTCAAGGATATAGGGAAGAGGGAAACAAATCGTACAATCCCGACAGTCTATCTTGATCGTGCCCCCAAGGAACTTGATGAGCTCACTGTAACTGCCACGAAAATAAAATTTTACAATAGAGGCGACACAATTGTCTACAACGCGGATGCTTTTGAACTTGCCGAAGGATCCATGCTTGATGCCCTCATTGCCCAACTTCCGGGTGTGGAGTTGAAAGAAGGCGGCCAGATTATGGTCAATGGCGAGCAGGTGGAGTCGCTGCTCCTTAACGGCAGGGAGTTTTTTGACAACAACAATGAACTGATGCTTGAAAATATCAGTGCATATACAGTCAAGAATGTTGAGGTCTACAAGGGACATACCACCGATGAGAAATGGAAAAAAGATACCTTTGGAGAAAAACATCTCACAATGGACGTCAAACTAAAACGGGAATTCAATACTGGTCTGACTGCCAACGCGCAGCTTGGATATGGCACTTCCGACCGCTATATGGCGCGTTTGTTCGGCCTTTGGTTTAACAACACTACTCGCATTACCGCACTCGGAAACTTCAACAATCTCAATGACACACGAAAACCGGGGCAGAAAGATACCTGGACGCCAGAGATGATGCCGTCGGGCACGCGCAAATATCAGTTGAGTGCCATTGATTACAATTACATGGATACGGATGAGAAAAAGCGTTTTAACGGCGACTTGACTTTCACCCGAACCTATTCGGATAACCGTACCACTACGGCCATCACAAATTTCCTTAACGGTGGCAACACCTATGAAAATTCGTTCAGCAAAGCTTATACAAGCAACATGCGTCTGAGTTCATACCATTACGGGACAATCAGGACGGAGCGCTTTATGCCGACATATGTGGTAAAAGGAATCTATCAGGATAAGGATAATGAATCGGAATCTCTGTCAGGATCTTTCTCGCAAGAACAGAAGGATATGACGATGGAGGCTCTCAAAGCAATATATACCGATGGAAGCGAAGAAACACTGAAAGATATTCTCAACCGTGCATCCACCAGATCCGACGGCAGAACTAAAACTGCAGAAATTCAATTTTTCCCGGGTATCTATTACTTCATACCCAAGACGGACGACCGACTGAGTGATGAATTCGGAATACGTTATCGGACCACCAAGGAAGATATATGGAAAGACTATAACATCAACTACGGGAACAATCCCGTGCCGACAGATGTACGACGACAATATATCGACAATACGCCTCACACCTATCTCGGCATACAGAACAATATCACGTATGCGTTCAATATAAGGAAATTTCATTTTAGCCTCAACTATGAATATTTCTTTGCGGAAGAAGTAAAGGATTCCTATCAATATGCTCTCGACCGTCTGGAAGATGCCGGAGTCTATGGTATTCTGCCTGCCGGTTGGGCAAGCGCTCTCGACCCTCGGAATTCATACACCTCGCGGATGTTTTCCAATACTCACAGCATTAATCCTTCATTCGCCTATTACAGCGGTCTCAATGAGAAAGGGAAATATTATGTAAGTGTGAATATTTCTCCGGAATTTTCACTGAAGCACTCGCATCTTGACTATACGCGAAACAATCATTTCTACCCGGTAAGAAAAAGTTTTTTCCTTACCACAATGGGTGGATGGAGCGGAAGAGTGTCAGCATATCTGGATGCCAAAATCGATGAGAATTATCATTTGCAACATAAGCATAATATCACCTTTGAAATGAATGTCAAGCCCAAGGCTCCCGATATGTTCGATATGGTTGAAATCACGGATGACTCCAATCCTCTGAATATCTTTGTGGGGAATCCCGACCTTAAGGTTGAATATAATTTCCGTCCGCGCATTACCTATACTTTCAATGGATCTCCAAGTCATCCTTTACGTAATTACACAGTTGTTGAAATGTCTGTCACCAAAAATGCCCTGACACGGGGATATACTTACGACACCGCAACCGGTATCCGCACAAGCAAGATGTATAACGTAGACGGCAACCGCCATTTTATGGTGTCAGACAATATCAGCATCCAGTTTGGATCCAAAAACCAATTTACAGCATCTTCCATGACTTCAGCCACAATAGGAAGATATGCCGACATGATCGGCACCAACACTGAAGCGCCTGAACTTTCAAAAGTGGATAACAATACCATTTCCGAGCGGTTGTCGCTTGGCTGGCAAATCGGGAAACAGTCAATCAGTCTAAACGGTGAATTTGTCAATCGTCACTCTTATTCCACCCGTCCTGATTTTCAAACCATTAATGCCAATCATTTCAGTTATGGCATAGTGGCCAATTTCAAGCTGCCATTCAATATAGGCATCAACACCGATTTCAATGTCTATACGCGCCGTGGATATGGAGTGAAGGAACTTGATACTACAGATGCAATCTGGAACACACGTCTCACATGGACACCTCCGAAAGCCAAGATGTGGACGTTCATGATCGACGGATTCGACATGCTGCATCAGCTTTCAAATGTAAATTACGCAGTGACAGCCTCCGGCCGCATGGTCAGCTACAGCAACGCGCTTCCACGCTATTTTATGGCATCTGTGCAATATCGCTTCCACCGCCAGCCAAAACGGAAGTAATAATTAAGTAGCTCGCAAAAATTAATGATATGATAAA
>CAMWJD010000109.1 GCA_947174515.1 uncultured Porphyromonadaceae bacterium | reverse complement strand
AAGGTTGCCAACCTCGCCCGCGATGGACAGATCGTTGGGCAATCACGTGACGCAGCCATGCGTATTCTTGACGGCAAAATCCTATTGCACCACGACAGTATAGCAATCCTCAACCGTGAGCTTCAGCTTCGCTTCGCCAAATCCATTGACTGGAGTCGCATATCCTGACCTATATTCTTGATTTTTATTAGCTGTTTATGGCATCAAGTCTAACTTAGATGAGGCGGATTAAATTAATTTGGAAGTCATCAAATGCGTAGAGGTTGATACATAGAAGTACCAGGATCAGGATGACGTATTGCAGAAGAGTGACAGAACGGATGAGGCGAGATACGTTTGTCGGGTCGCGGTGCATGTGTGTGAATACCCAAATTGACGAAATTATCAATATTAGGGCCAGGACGATTCCAACCCAAGGTGACACGAATTCTACGGCCGATGGACGAATAATGAGAATTGCAGAAACTATAATTGCATCTGCAAGATAAATAAATCTGGCAAAAGATCCTCCTTTTGCAGTCACAAGAGTTTCAATTCCGCTCGCCTTGTCTTCATGATAATGCAGATATTGTATTGAAATATGGGCGTTTACAGCCATAATGCCATTGATAAGAGAATAGACTACAACCGGGAGCCATTCCGTGCTTTCGGGCATCTGAACTATCGCTGTTCCACTGACTGCCACCGGACCGAAAAGAATGAATGTGACAAGGAGCGACCACTTAGTGTTGACAATAGGATGGGGGCCGTCAAAATAGAAGAAAAGGATGGTGACAATTACCACCAGATATGCTAATCCCAACCACCCGACAAAAGAGAAAAGAGCATCGCCGGTGGTCAATGCCAAAATGGCAATCGCGTTGGCAACGATTTTCATCAGAATAGCACGTGAAGCGTTCTCAGACCGTGAAGTGCGTTTGCCATTATTGTCAAATTTAGAATTATTATGGTGGCTAAGATATTTATAACCATGATATAGATTGCCTGAGATCTGCAGAAGTACAGCGAAAAGAAATGTCATTAATGCCGGCAAGAATGTAATTCCTCCTCTGATTACAGAGGCGGTCAGGCCTGCGTTAATTGCTCCAACGCTTAATATAAGCGAAGTGGGATGGGAGGTCTTTATAAGTGTGCGTGTCAGGGAATTCACTTTATAATGTTTTTTAGGGTTTATATGAGATGGGCTCTTAAACACCAAGGTAGAGGATAGCTGTGAGTGATCCGACTCCAATTACAATCCATAGGACCACGGCTTGCACTAATGGTTTTATTCCTACTTGCTTAATTACTTTTATGCTCAGTCCGGCACCAATGGCAAATAAGACTGCGATCAGGCATTGCTTTGCAATTACTACGAGGACATCATAGACCGGACGAAGTGAGTCGGTGCCTACATATGTATTGAAAATCATTGCCAGTACAAAAAGGAAGATAAACCATGGAATAGAAACCTTCCCCTTCTTTCCATCTTCCGATGAAGCAAGCGAAGAGCTTTTTGTCACAAACCACATAGTGAAGAAAGCGAGCGGAATGATCCAAAGTGCTCGTGTGCATTTGATGAGTGTTGCAAGGTCGCAAGCTTCATTTCCATAGCTTGCGCCTGCGCCTACGACAGAGCTTGTGTCGTGGATAGCGATTGCGGCCCACGTGCCAAACTGCTGTTGGGTAAGGCCGAGAGCATGGCCCATAGGGGGGAATATGAAAAGGGCAATTGCATTAAGAATAAATATGACTCCCAGAGAGACGGCCATTTCGTTTTCTTTAGCATTGAGCACACCTCCCACAGCAGCGATAGCGCTGCCTCCACATATAGCGGTGCCGGAAGAAATCAGATAGGAGATTTTGGAATCGATACGCATATATTTGCCAAGAAGGACACCGGCTACCATCACGACAATCACTGAAACAACCGTGAAAATCATACCTTCCGCACCACTTTGAAGTGATTTTTCAAGGTTCATGCCAAATCCAAGACCTACTACGGAAGCCTGCAGAAGATATTTTGAAAGTTTTTTATTGAATTTGGGGTAAGGGATACCAAAGCAGAGCGCGAATACGAGTCCGATAAAGAGAGCTACAGGAGCTGAGATAAGCGTGACGCCGCATATTAGTTTGAAAGGAATGAACATGAGTACTAAAAGCACCCAGTATAGATACTTTGCCATAGGTGTTAAGTTTAGAGGATAGAGTATTGTGAAATGTTTAATATGGACTCTAATATTTATGTGCAAATTTAACACTTTTGTGGCAATCAACAAAAAAAATGATAATAAAAGGATATGAAATTTTTGTTATAGGAATATGAATGTAAGAATAGAAGAGGGATGGAAGCGGGAGCTTCAAGGAGAATTTGAGAAACCATATTTTAGTGTTCTCGCGGATGCAGTGAGAAGGGAATACGGAAATCCTCACATAAAGATTTTTCCTCCGGCTGGGAAAATATTTGCTGCGTTTGACCGGTCTCCATTTGCGGAGACAAAGGTAGTAATAATTGGCCAGGATCCTTATCATGGACCCGGCCAGGCCAATGGCCTTGCCTTTTCGGTTAATCCCGACATTGATATCCCCCCTTCGCTGCGCAATATCTTCAAAGAAATAAATTCGGATACCGGAGCGCCGATTCCGGGAAGCGGAGACCTTACTCGTTGGGCACGCCAGGGTGTGTTGCTGTTGAATTCAACGCTTACAGTAAGACAACACCAGCCAAGATCACATGCTAATCTTGGCTGGAGTGAGTTTACCGATGCCGCTGTGCGCGCCATTAATGAAGATGGTAATAATATTGTGTTCATGCTCTGGGGCGCAGATGCAATCCGAAAAGGAAACATGATCGACCGTAGTCGCCATCTTGTGCTCACGGCGCCTCATCCTTCCCCATTGTCAGCATCCCGTGGGTTCTTCGGCTGCAGACATTTTTCTCAGGCCAATGCATATTTATTAGAACATGGGAAAGATCCGATAGTATGGTAGAAGGGATAAGCGGATTTCTGATTAGAGAAGATGTATGTTGGCGTTGGCGCAGGCTTTGATTTGATCGGCAGGCCAGATTGACGCCTGGACTTCTCCGATATGTGCTTTCTGAAGCAGATACATGCAAAGCCGGCTTTGTCCAATGCCTCCTCCGATGGAATAGGGGAGTTCTCCATTAAGAAGTGACTTATGGAAATCAAAATCCTTCCGTTCTTCGCATCCGCGTTCCTTCAACTGAGCTTTCAATGACTCCGGGCTCACCCGGATACCCATGGAAGAGAGTTCAAATCCACTTTTGAGTACAGGATTCCATAGAATCAAGTCTCCGTTAAGACCTTGATAACCGTCTTCGTTAGGGGAAAACCAATCATCATAGTCCGGAGCCCGGCCATCGTGTGGCTTCCCGTCGGTCAGTGGCGCACCAATGCCAATAATAAACACGGCGCCGAATTCCTTAGCGGCCTCATTCTCTCTCTCTTTGGGAGTAAGTTCAGGATATTTGTCAAGAAGTTGCTGCGAATGGATGAACGTCACCTCTTCCGGGAGCCAGGGTGTAATATGAGGGAAACGCTGATAAATTTCAGATTCCACCTTCTTGACGGCAGAGAATATTTTACGGACGGTATCCTTAAGATATTCAAGATTACGATCTTCTTTACGAATGGACTTTTCCCAATCCCATTGGTCGACATAAAGTGAGTGAAGATTGTCAAGATCTTCAAAGGTGCGGATAGCGTTCATGTCTGTATAAAGCCCATAGCCCGGAGCGATATCGTATGCACCGAGTTTCATACGTTTCCACTTTGCAAGCGAGTGGACCACTTCTGCCTTTTTGCCGTCAATAGCATCTATGGTGAAGCTTACAGGATGCTCTACTCCGTTAAGGTCATCGTTGATGCCTGTGCCTGAAAGGACAAATAGAGGAGCTGTGACACGTCGCAGGTTGAGAGCCTTGGAAAGCTCCTTTTGAAACGAATCCTTTATATGCTGTATGGCCACTTCGGTAGTTTCCGGGAGCAGCTTCAGAGTGTATTTTTCTGGAATTGTAAGCATACGGAATTAATATTTAAAAGATGAGTATTATTCGTCTGATTTTCGACGTGTGTCTTGCTTTTGGATATGCAGTGGATTGGCTGTGAGTTCCTTATATCTTTGCCTATTGCGTGCGAGATCTATGCCTTGATAAATGGCTTGCCGCATGGAGGTGGGATCTGCCTCATTTTTTCCGGCAATATTATATCCGGTGCCATGATCAGGACTTGTGCGCACATACTTGAGTCCGGCAGTGTAGTTGACACCGTATTCGCGGGCAAGGGCCTTGAATGGCGCGAGTCCTTGGTCATGATACATCGCCACGATGCCGTCATATTTCAGATAATCGTTGGTGCCAAAGAACCCATCGGCGGCAAACGGACCAAAAGCAAGGATGCCGTCGGCTACACATTCGGCAATGGCGGGTTCAATTTCCTTAATCTCCTCATCGCCAAGAAGGCCGTTGTCGCCATTGTGCGGGTTGAGAGAAAGGACTGCAATACGCGGTTTGTCCATCCGGAAGTCTTGCTTTAGGGCAGAGTCCATATTCATGATGGTATTTTTGACCGCATCTTTTGTGATGCAAGCCGGGACATCACGGAGCGCTTTATGTGTGGTGACTAAAGCCACCCTGATTTCATCATCAAATAAAATCATTGTCGCCTTTGAATCATCGGCTGCGAATTTCCGTGCAAAATATTCCGTGTGTCCGGGGAATGGGAAAGTCTCGCTGTAGACAGTTTTCTTATTGATCGGAGCAGTGACGATAAGATCTATTTCGCCGGCTTCCAGAGCATCGCAAGCTGCTTCAAGAGCAGCCACGGCTGCTTCTCCAGCTTCTTGTGAAGGGTGTCCGGGAGTAAGTTCAAGTCCGCGTGGACAGACATCGACCACGTTTATTCTGCCTGATTGGACATCAGACACCTTACGCATTGGAGCGAAGCGGAAAGTCTCTGTGCCGAGATCCTTCCTTATTTGGTTAAGAATCTCCGGACTGCCAAATATCACAGGCGTGAATAGGTCGAGTATTCCCTCTTCGTCAAGGGCTTTTATAATGACTTCATATCCTATTCCATTGAAGTCTCCGTGGGTTATTCCCACTCTAATAGGGGTGTGCATGATAAAAAATTATTTTTTTGCAGCAAGCATACCGCACGCGGCGTCTATGTCTTCGCCGCGAGATGCGCGTATGGTAGCTGTTATGCCGTGTTCATTGAGGATATTTCTAAACATTTGCATCCTGTCTTCAGATGCCGGATGCAGATCAACACCGGGAATCTTGTGGAAACGTATGAGATTGACCCTGCAGTCAAGGTCTCCGATCAGCTTAATCAGCATATTGGCATGTGCGACGTCATCGTTTACTCCACGCCACATGATATATTCAAACGAGAGTCGGCGTTGAGCTGAAAAGTCATATGATCTCAAAAGCTTGATCACAGATTGGATAGGGAAAGCCTTCTGGGCCGGCATCATAGACTCCCTTTGGGGGATATCAGCAGTGTGAATACTGATGGCTACATGGACGTTTGTCTTTTCCAGCAGATCTTTCAATTGAGGCAATTTCCCGACAGTAGAGACAGTGATGCGTTTAGGACTCCATCCAAGTCCCCAGGGAGCTGTCATTATTTCAATGGCTTTCAGCACCTCGCTGAAATTGTCAAGAGGTTCTCCCATCCCCATAAATACAATGTTGGTCAGCTCTCCATGCTCGCTGCCTCCTGTCTTGTTCTGGCGGATTGGCATGGAAAGAATCTGATTCATGATCTGAGCTGCGCTGAGATTGCATTTGAAACCAAGTTTCCCGGTTGCACAGAAATAGCAATTCATCTTGCATCCACACTGAGAGCTGACACAAAGTGTCGATCTCTCTTTGTCGGGAATCATCACAGACTCTATGCGATTTCCATTGCCGGCATCAAAAAGATATTTTACCGTGCCATCTTGCGACTTGGAAGCCTTGACGGGTTTGCTTCTGCCTATCTGATAATTTTCTGCGAGCCATGCCTGATTTTTTTTTGATATATTGGCCATCTCATCGAAAGATGTTGCACGCTTGGAATATATCCAATCGGCGAGCTGCTTGGCGACGAAACGTGGCATGCCGCCTTGCTTTGCGACTTCTTCCAGTTCCTTGAGAGACATGCCTATTAGGGAGGGATTCATATTCAATTGAGAATTGTGGAATTGATAATTGGAGGGTAGAGGTAAATTATAAATTGAAAAGAGGGTCATCGCCCGGATGGGGATGACCCTCGATATTCGGGGAAAGAAATTCTGCTTACGAATCTTTCTTATTCGCCACCTTCGAATTTGTAATTCTTATTCACGAGTTTGTCACCTCCACGAAGCATCTGGTCGAAGTTTGGATTGACAAGCTGGAAATACTGCTGCTCATAGTTAGACTCGTTGTAAGGCATATCTGACTTGGCTGAGCTGTTGACAACGAATGCGTATACGCCGTCGTCACCTGACACTACTACGAGTTTCTTGTCGGCCTTTGCTCCGGCAATCTGTCCGAGTACTTTGGCATCATTGACTCCCATTCCACGGCTCATGCGGAAATCAGTCAGCTGACGCGGTTCGACTCCCATCGCTTTTGCAACTGCATCAAGTGTCTTGCCTCCTTTCTGATATTCGGCCACGAGATCTTTGCCGGCTTTCTGGCGACGCACTTTGTTGGTGAGATAATTTTTTACGTCAGTGTTAGTAGTGGGCACGTATTCTTTATATTCAGTGTCGACAGCCACAGCATAAAGCATTGGAGCAGCTGCATCTTTTGACTCGTAGATCTGACTCACCTGGCCGGGCTTGCCATCAATCATAGCCCAACGCACCACCTGGCGGCTATCCGGGAAGTATTGATTGTAGCCGGCCATACGGGGAACTGCAGGTGTCGACTGAGTAAACTGGAAAGTCTGCAGATTATATCCTGCCTCTGCTGCGTTCTTGGTAAAGAGTTCAGCCGTGTTATTCTTAGCGAGATATTTTTCAAACTTGGCGATTTCGTCATCTACAGTCTTGCGGGAAGGATTGAGCTGATAGTTGTATTCTTCAAATTCCACTACTTCCACCGGAGCATTCTGCTTCACGATCTTGGCAAGCACTGCACCTTGCGGAGAATTCATGATGGCCACATACTTGCCATTTGACTGGCGGAGAGAATCAAGTTGTGAAGAAGCGAGAGCACCGGTTGGCCCATCCTGTGCGAACAGAGGAATCCACTGTTCTTTCTGAGCATAAACGCTGTCTGCAGAGAATACGGTGTTGATGCTATCAATAGGAAGACCTGCATTAAGTTGTGCTGTTACCTTTGCCGGCAGGGCCTCGCCTGCTACCTGAATGATGTTTATCTGGATAGAATCCACTTCGTAAGAGCGCTTTCCCATCTTCACGATATCAAAACCTCTGAGGTTTTCAGTCACTAAACTTACTTCACCGGCCTTTGCTTCAGAAATATAGTTTTTCACCGGGCCATTGTTGAGATCGGAGGTGCGGACATTATGACGTGTCATCACCACTCCTTCTTTCTTGATGCTGGAGGGGAGTCCGTTTGAAGAGGAATCATTGAGCGCTTTGAGCGTGCTTTGAGCAAGAGCCTTCGCGTTAGCGCGGTCTGCATCAGAAGCTGCGATGCTGATGGCGATGAAAGATACTTCCTTAGTCGGTTCGTTGACTTTAAAGTAAGATTTCTCATCATTGTAAGCGGCGTTGATTTCAGAATCGCTCACGGGATATTTCTTTTCATCAATTGTGCCATAAGGACGGAAAGCGAGAGAAACATTGTTGGTGGCCACATAATCGTTATACAAGGCCTTTTTATCAAGGTCATTGGCTTTAACCGTGCCTACCACGAGTTGCTGATATTTCTGTCGTTTGATCAGCTGCTTTGTCTCCTCTTCCATAGCGACCCATGCATTCTGGAAAGGCTTGGCTTGCTGTTCCGACATGCCGTTGCGGCCGGGGTTGAAGATTACCTCATAGGCC
>CAMWJD010000108.1 GCA_947174515.1 uncultured Porphyromonadaceae bacterium | reverse complement strand
AGAATTGAGAATTGAGAATTGAGAATTGAGAATTGAGAATTGAGAATTGAGAATTGAGAATTTATCGACTGATGTATATAAATATGAACAAAATAATAGCCTTGGGTGCAGGTATTCTCCTTATAGCCGGGTCGATGGGATGTCAAAGACGCAATAAAGCAAAGGAGCGCGTTCGGGCGGAGAGGGAAAAGTGGGAGGCTTCGCTTCCGGATTCCCTAAAGGCTGTGGAAAGACAGACTGACTCACTTAAATCTGAGCTTCAGGCACTCAACAACAGTTTGGACGCAATGGTGCATACCTTTGATTATGTGGATAATCCTCGCGAGGTGGAAGGCTATTACATTGCCGGGGCATGGAAAGCTGCGTATCCCCTTAAAAGCACCGGACTCATAGCAAGAATTACCAAAAGTGAGAATCTTGAACTCATTGCCACGCTTGCAGGCGGTGCGCATTTCGACCGGCTGCGAGTGGAGGCAAACGGACAAAAGGCAGAGACATCCGTAGTGCCTCATGATCAGGCCCTCAACTACAGAATGACGGGATTGAATACAGTTTGCTTTTCAGACAGCGCCGCCACATCATGTGCCCGACTGATCGCAGAAAACAACGGTGACGATATAAACATAATATATTTTGACGGTGACCGCAGGACCGGAACCCTCTCCTATCCCAAACAGTCGCAGTCTGTCATGATGTCTACATGGAATCTTTATGAAGTAATATCGCGCATAGCCCGTGATGAACGAATGATACCGATGCTGGCGAAAAAAGGAGCAATCATAAATCAAAAAATTCAACAGATCGAATCACGGGAACAACGATAATCGATCACGATCAATTCAGAGAACACCGAGTAATCAGTCAACTATGAAAAAAACTGAAATCTAACAACCATAAAATTAATAACATGAATCTTTCAACTAAAGACCTCGAAACACTCGCGAAGAGAGGAATTTCAGAGGCAAAACTCGAAGAGCAGCTGATAATGCTCAAGAATGGCTTCCCTTATCTTAAAATCGAAGCTGCCGTGACACCTGGCCACGGGCTGACAATACCAACTCCGGAACTTATCCAACAAAGTGAAGACATTTGGAAGAAATATCTTGCCGGAGGCGCTAAGGTGATGAAAATGGTGCCCGCAAGTGGAGCAGCGTCGCGGATGTTCAAAGATCTCTTCTCTTTCTACAACGGCAAAAGCAACAAACCCGACAATGACTTCATGAAGAAATTTTTCGAGAATATCGAGAAATTTGCATTTTTCTCAAAACTTAATTTCATATGTCTGCAATTATTCGGATACAGTGTCGACAGTCTTGTAAAGACGGGACGCTATAAAGATGTGGTCGACGTGCTTCTGAATAAGGTCGGACTCAACTATGGCAAACTTCCCAAGGCTCTTCTTGAATTCCATAAGGAAACGGGAGGTAGCCGCACACCTCTTCAGGAGCATCTTGCCGAGGGCGCTCAATATGCCGCAGGGAAAGACGGAAAAGTACATCTTCATTTCACAGTATCAGAAGAACACGTGCCCCTTGTAGAAGCAAAGCTTGAGGAAATCAAAGCAATAATGGAGCACGCATATGGAGTGAAATATGATATCACACTCAGTGTGCAGAAACCATCTACCGACACAGTAGCATCAAACATGGACGGCACTCCCTATTATGAGAATGAAGAGTTATTCTTCCGTCCCGGAGGACACGGAGCACTCATTGAAAATCTCAATGATCTTGATGCAGACGTAATCTTCATCAAAAATATCGACAATCTTGTGCCCGACGCTCTCCGCCAACCCACAATCACATATAAGATGGTATTAGGCGGAATTCTTGTGGGTATCAAGAGAAAAATCGATCAATATTGCGAAAGACTCGCAAAGGGAGTTCCATCAGGAGAAGAGATGGTAGAAATGCTTGATTTCCTCCGTCATAAACTATGCGTGACTCATGATAAGGCGACGGAAATGAGTCCGGAGGAGCTCCGCGATTATCTTTTCAGCAAATTCAACCGTCCGACACGAGTATGCGGAATGGTGAAGAATGAAGGTGAACCAGGCGGCGGTCCATTCCTCGTATTTAATCCTGACGGCACGGTAAGTCCTCAGATTCTCGAGTCATCACAGATCAATCCAAACGACAAGGAGGCACAGAAACTCCTTAAGGAATCAACTCACTTCAATCCGGTAGACCTTGCAGTATGCATCAAAAACTATAAAGGACAGAAGTTCAATCTTCCCGAATATGTGGATAAAGCCACCGGCTTCATTTCCATCAAGAGTCGAGAAGGCGTGGAGATCAAGGCTCTTGAACTACCGGGCTTGTGGAACGGCGCGATGAGCGACTGGAATACCGTGATGGTAGAAGTCCCTGTCGAGACCTTCAATCCGGTGAAGACAGTCAACGACCTGCTCCGCCCCACTCACCAACCATCTTGACCAACCCAATTAGACCAATCAGACTTTGACCAATCAGGCGGATTAGTCTAATCAGACTTATATAATTTTATTAAGGCGGTAATTCTCATAGAAGAATTATCGTCTTAAAAATTTTTTCATAATGTGAATAAACCTTTCGGAATATAATGGGTCATAAATTACGAGTGTCGTAAACACACTCAATTTTTTTGATTTCGTCACCATTATATATTCCATTATGAACAAACGAATATTTTCTCTCCTTTCAGTTTCCCTACTAACAGTGGCGACATTGATAGCAGCTACGGTAAAAGGAAAGATTTTAGACTCACATGGCCAACCGCTTATCGGAGCGACAGCAACACTCCTCGCACTTCCTGACTCAACTATCGTAACAGGATCGATGACCGATGCCGACGGAGGGTATCAATTTAAAGAACTCAAGCCATTGCGCTATGCAATAAAGGCATCCATGATCGGGATGGACACGGAAATGACCGATTTCACCGTCGCAGATACAACAAAATTAATAGAGTTACCCCCCATTAAGCTATATGACGAGTCTACTCTCCTGAAAGAACTCGTAGTAAAAGGGGTCAAGACAGCAGTCATAGCAAAAGAGGATACCATTGAATTTAATGCCGATTCATTCCATACGACCGAAAATGCTGTTGTAGAAGATCTTCTGAAAAAGCTTCCCGGCGTAGAGGTCGGTTCAGACGGAAGCATCACATCAAATGGAAAATCAGTATCAAAGATTCTTGTGAATGGCAAGGAATTTTTTGGAGATGATCCGACAATGGCAACCAAAAATTTCAGTGCCAAAGCCGTTTCAAAAGTTCAAGTAGTCGACCGCAAAAGTGAGCAGTCACGACTTACCGGAGTAGATGACGGAGAAGAAGAAACAGTAATCAACCTTGAAGTAAAAAAAGGGATGGAGGAAAGTTGGTTTGGCAATATTCGCGGAGGATATGGCACAGACAACAGATATTCCGGCAACATATTTATTACCCGAATGGCAGACGGCAACCGCGTGTCGCTGATCGGACGAGCCAACAACGTCAACGAGCGCGGCGGTGGCGATATGCGAGGTGGCAACTTCAGCATGGGCGGAGGAGCCGGCGGCATTATGACCTCACAGATGCTTGGTCTTGACTTTGCTATCGGCGACGAACAGAAATTCGCTATCGGAGGTAATGTACGATATATGCACAACACAAGAAATGTGGAGAACAGCAGCGAGACCATGAATCTTCTGCCTGACTCCGTAAGCTATCAATCGTCGAAATCCAAGACCAACGACGGAAGCCACAGTGTAGGGGGAAATTTCCGACTTAAGTGGGAAATCGATGAAAACAACACCTTAGATTTTCGGCCTTCTTTCCGATACAGCACCAACAATGTCATATCTAACTCCAATTCGCAGCTAAATGCCGGCGACCCGGCCAAGACCCTTGTAAACAGCCAGATAAATGACCGTACCAATCATGGAAATTCCTGGAGCACGTCGGGAGATATGACTTATGTGCACAGATTTCCACAAAAGAAAGGCAGATCTTTCAGCATCAGGGCAGAATACTCGTTCTCAAACACCAAACAGCACGGTACATCCTGGTCGGAAATATCCCGGTATCTTCTTGAAGATGAAAACCAAGATGAAGATCTTTTCAGATTCACCGACAACAAGACCTGGAACAATAATCTAAGCGCGCGTCTCACCTGGACAGAACCGATCGGAAAGCCCGGTAATTTCATAGAAATCGCTTACCGCATCAACTCACGCCGAAACAATTCGGACAAATACGTCTATGATCTACCGACAACACTATTGGAAGGGACACCGGAGAATCCCATCATGCCTGATTTTGAATATCTTCCGATAAATACTCTTCTGCCTGACAGTACGCTATCCAACAGTTTTAGAAACGATTTTCTTACTCAGACCATCCGGTTGGGTTATGTGAGGACAACGAAAGATATGAACCTCAATGCAGGCATCGAATTCACACCTTCAAGCAGCAAAAGCATCGATCTTATAAATTCAAAGCGTAACATTCCGAGAAGAAATGTGCTCAATTATGCACCATTCTTCCGCTTCAGATATAAATTTTCAAAAAACAGATCGATGAACATACGCTATAACGCACGATCATCAGAACCTTCAATCTCGCAGTTACAACCGGTGGAAGATGTATCAGACCCCATGAATATCAAGGTCGGCAATCCGGATCTTAAACCCACGTTCACTCAACGGCTTTTTGCAAATTTCCGTGATTTCGACATGGAAAGTCAGCGTTCACTATTCGTAATGCTTATGGGTTCATACACGATCAACAACGTAGTAAGTATGACGACGACTGATCCCACGACAGGAGCACGTCGAACCACTTACACCAATACATCGGGCGATTTCAATATCAATCTGAGAGGAATGTATAATCAGCCTTTCCGTAACCGCAACTGGCGTGTTTACGCGAATCTCATGGCCGGCTATAATTCCTATGGAAGCTATATCAACGGAGAATACAACCGAAGCGGACAATATAGTCTCTCACCACGCGCAGGAATAACATTCTCAACCGAGATTGTACAGATTTCAGCCAATCCGACATATTCATGGCAGTTGGCGACAAATACACTTGCCAATCAGAAAAACCGCAACAACTCAAGCTACGGTTTCGACACCGATTTCACGCTCACTCTCCCCTTCGGCCTTCAGATGGGCACCAACCTGCACTTCTCAAAGACAGAAGGTCTTTCCGCCGGCTACGATTCTCAATCTTGGATATGGAATGCCAATATGCTTTACACAATCCCCGGCACCTATGGTCTTAATATTTTTGTAGAGGCGCACGATCTTCTTGGCGACACAAAGAATATTTCGCGAACCGTGTCATCAGCCGCTATCGTCGACAGCAGCTACAACAATCTCTCAAGATACTTTTTATTTGGTTTGAGTTGGCAATTTAATTCCCATAATTTCAAGAAAAAGAAAGGAGAGGCATTAGAAGAAGAGCTCCCGATGCCCGGTCCGGGCATGATGGGCCCGGGCGGACGCAACGGACAAGGCGGACAGCGTCCGATGGGGCCTCCTCCGGGCGGTTTTGGAGGTGGGAGACCTTTTTAAGAATAGAGAATTGATTTATCAGAGGTCTCAGAGGTATCAGAGGTCTCAGAGACCTCTGTTAATATATAAAAGGAAAATCCAGCAATATGACTAAAAAGAAAATAATCTTCATAACTGCCGCATTTTTATTAGCGAATATTAGCGGAGCAGAAGAAAAGCGCGGATATGAGATTCAAAGAGATATGCCGCTATTTCTTGATAGCCTCAAGGAGGATTTTACATATCCCATGGCTTGGGGAAACAGTGATATTACTAATTTCGACGAATGGAAATCAGCTGCAAAGGGAAAGCTTGTAGAAGAGATGCTTCTTCCTCCACCCCGTGCTAATTCTTATGACATGGTGATCGTCGAGTCGGAAAAACGAGACGGATACACAGCTCATAAGATTGAATTCAATCTTACTAAATATTCACGTGTCAACGGCTACCTCCTTGTGCCTGATGGAAAAGGGCCACATCCGGGAATTGTCGCGCTTCATGATCATGGAGCTCATTTCACCATCGGAAAAGAGAAAATGGTGAAGCCGTTCGGTGTGGATCAGTCAGTGCTCGACGACAGCAATGCCTGGGCAGACAATCTCTATGAAGGTCAGTATGTAGGCGACTACCTGGCAAAAAACGGATATGCAGTCCTGTCTACCGATGCGCTCATGTGGGGAGAACGTGGCTGCAAGGAAGGGAGCGACAACACTCATCTTGCAAGCGTAGCCGGCAACATGCTTCTCCTTGGACGCAACTTAGCATCCTGGATGACATATGAAGATGCCTATGCCACTGAATTCCTGGCATCTCTTCCGGAAGTGGATGCTGACAGAATCGGTTGCACCGGACTGTCGATGGGAGGTTACCGCACATTCATGCTTGCCGCCCTCTCCCCTCTCATAAAGGCAAGCGTAGGCGTTTGCTGGATGACCACTCAGGATGCAATGATGGATTGGAAATACGGACGCCATGAACGTGGAGGCTTTGCCAATAATCTTGGAGGAGTTTTTGCCCAACTTGATTATCCTAATATTGCATCTTTGGCATGTCCAAATGCCATGATGCTGATAAATGGCGAGACCGATAAGCTTTTCAAGCCTCATGCAGTGAGACAATGCTATGAAACCATGCATAAAGTATGGGATAGCCAGGGAGTCGGCGACAAGTTGGAGACTCATCTTCTGCCTCAAGGCCATGAGATGCCAAAGAGTGTGCAGAAAATGACTTTGGATTTTTTTGACAAAAATCTGAAATAAAATGAAATAAGAATTATAAGGCTTATACGATTTATAAGTTTTATAAAATAATTTGAGGAAAAACATAAAAAAGTGGGTTTAAAATTTGCATAGTTCAGAAAAAAGCTGTAACTTTGCATTGCTTTTCGGGAGAGACCTTGCGAAGCCTTTAGTGGAATCTCCGAGGAAAGCAACATGGTGGATGTAGCTCAGTTGGTTAGAGCGACGGATTGTGGTTCCGTAGGTCGTGGGTTCGAGCCCCATCTTCCACCCGCCTTCAGAGACTCAGAAGTGGCTCCACACTTTTGGGTCTCAATTTTTTATGGAGTTCAATCCAAATATGGACGCACTGCTCGCGCGTCCGCACGACGAGTACAAAAACAGATAGAAATAAAAAATGAAAACGGAGCAAGTATTACATTTTGTCTGGCAGCACGTACTCCTGCTGCTGTCGATGTTTTTCATGACGTTTGGCGTCGCGCTGTGTGTCAGGTCTAATCTTGGAAGCGGAGTCATATCTTCAATTCCTATGGCATTCACACTGGCAGGAGAGGCCGGATTGGCTCCCGGCTGGACCATCGGAGGATACACTAACGTCATGAACATCATCCTTGTTGCTGCTCAGATTCTCATACTCCGAAAGAATTTTGAACCCGTCCAGCTATTTCAACTCTTGGTTGGATTCGTCTTCGGAGCATTTCTCGACATCAACATGTGGATAACCTCATACTTTTCTTCCTATGAATCCTTGTTGAGCCAGATAATAGCCCAGCTGTCAGGAGCCACGGTCCTTGGTTGCGCTGTAGCCACGGAAATTCGCTGTGGGTCAGTGACCATGCCCGGTGAAGGAATTCAGGTAGCGATTGCAAGAGTTACCGGCAAACCCTTTCCGATAGTCAAAATAATGGTAGACACGACACTTGTGGGTTTGGCAGTCATAACAGGATATAGTTTTTTCGGTCAATGGCCATGGACAGTAGTTGGATTCGGTACACTATTTGCGATGTTTTACGTAGGATATATAGTTAAATTAGTCAATCCTCATCTCGGGTGGTTTGACCGCCTTCTTGACTACCGCCCGGGCTTTCGCCGCTACATCTACGGTCTCGCCCGCTTCATCTATACAAAGAATGAAAGGTGACTTTTATTTGTCAATATCGATATAAATCACTATCTTTGCCAAAAATCAATGACTATGCAATACTATATTTATATCAATGGCACCACAGTAGGGCCAATGAACGAACATCAGCTTTTCGCATATAACATCGACCAGAATACAAATGTCAGCACCGACGGAATGAACTGGCGCCCGCTATATAC
>CAMWJD010000107.1 GCA_947174515.1 uncultured Porphyromonadaceae bacterium | reverse complement strand
ATCTTTTCAAGCTGCTTGAATTACATTATCGTTTAATTTCTGTGAGCTACTTATGGCCCCGTTTTTTATGAGACGGGACCATAATTATATCAATACGATTCTCGATTCTCGATTATTTTTACTAATTTTGCAAATTAATAGCAAAATAAGTACAGTTATGAGTGAATTAGCAACTAAATACAACCCGCATGAGGTTGAAGACAAATGGTATCAATATTGGGAACGACACAAGATGTTCCATTCTACGCCTGACGAGCGTGAACCGTATTGCATCGTCATTCCCCCGCCAAATGTGACAGGTGTGCTCCACATGGGCCACATGCTGAATAATACAATCCAGGATATCCTGATCCGTCGCGCCCGCATGATGGGCAAGAATGCACTCTGGGTGCCGGGCACCGACCACGCGGCAATTGCCACAGAGACCAAAGTGATTCAAAAACTCGCGGAGCAGGGCATCAAAAAGACCGATCTTACCCGCGAGCAGTTTTTGGAACATGCCTGGGATTGGACTCATACCCACGGTGGCATCATCCTGCAGCAGCTTCGCAAACTCGGCGCAAGCTGCGACTGGGACCGCACGGCCTTCACAATGGATGAAATTCGCTCCAAGAGTGTGACAAAAGTGTTCTGCGATCTTTATGATAAAGGCCTCATATATCGGGGTCTGCGCATGGTGAATTGGGATCCGAAAAACCGCACGGCAATCTCCGATGATGAGGTAAACTTCGTTCAGGAGCACTCAAAGCTGTATTATCTCCGCTATTATGTGGCCGATGATCCCGAAGGTCGATATGCGGTTGTCGCCACCACTCGTCCGGAGACAATCATGGGCGATACTGCCATGTGCATCAATCCCAAAGACCCTAAAAACGAATGGCTCAAGGGTAAGAAGGTGATTGTGCCGCTTGTAGGTCGTGAGATTCCCGTCATCGAAGACCGTTATGTGGAGATTGATTTCGGTACCGGATGTCTCAAGGTCACTCCGGCTCACGATAAAAACGACTACATGCTCGGCAAGGCCCATAATCTCGAGACCATCGACATTTTCAACGAAGACGCCACTCTTAATGAGCATGGCGGAAAATATGCCGGCATGGACCGCTTCGAAGTCCGCAAACTGATTGCCGGGGATCTTGAAGAAGCCGGTCTGATGGAGAAAGTGGAGGATTACACCAATAACGTAGGTTATTCGGAGCGTACTAAGGTCGCTATCGAACCTCGACTCTCGCTCCAGTGGTTTATCAATATGCGTCACTTTGCTGAAATTTCTCTCGCTCCTGTGATGGAAGACTACATCAAGTTTGTGCCTGAGAAATATAAGACCACTTATCGCCTCTGGCTTGAAAACATCCAGGACTGGTGTATCAGTCGCCAGCTCTGGTGGGGACATAGGATCCCCGCATATTATTATGACGTGGACGGTGAGACCCGCATAGCTGTAGGTGAGACCAAAGAGCAGGCTCTTGAGAAAGCGAGAAAGGAAAGCGGTCTTGACCTTCATATTGACGATCTTGTGCAGGATGAGGGAGCGCTCGACACATGGTTCAGCTCATGGCTCTGGCCGATTACTCTCTTCAACGGTATTCTTGATCCGAATAATGAAGAGTTGAAATATTACTATCCCACTGCGACGCTCGTCACAGGTCCCGACATTATCTTCTTCTGGGTTGCCAGGATGATCATGGCCGGCTATGAATATGTCGGCGACAAACCGTTTGGTAATGTCTACTTCACCGGCATCGTCCGCGATAAGATCGGACGCAAGATGAGCAAATCGCTCGGTAATTCTCCTGATCCGCTCGACCTGATCGACAAGTTCGGTGCCGACGGCGTGCGTATGGGGCTCATGCTTTCCGCTCCGGCAGGAAATGACATCATGTATGATGACGCGCTTGTGGAGCAGGGTCGCAACTTCGCCAACAAGATCTGGAACGCATTCCGCCTGATTCAGGGCTGGAGCGTCGATGATTCGGTCGCTCAGCCTGAAAGCTCGAATATTGCGGTAGATTGGTTCCGCTCGCAGCTTTATAAGACTATGGTCGAGGTTGAGGATCTCATGGATAAATTCCGCATCTCCGAAGCACTTATGGCAGTCTATAAACTCTTCTGGGATGAATTCTCAAGCTGGTATCTTGAAGTCATCAAGCCGGCATACGGATCTCCGATCGATGGAAAGACATATGCCGAGACCATGAAATTCTTCGAGATGCTTCTGCAGCTTCTCCATCCCTTCATGCCCTTTATCACAGAAGAACTTTGGCAGCATCTCGCGGAGCGTAAGGATGGCGACAGCATAATGAATACCACCCTTCCGGCACCCGGAGAAGTGGATGAAGAGCTTTTGGCAAAATTCGAGACTTTGAAAGAGATCATCACGGGTCTGCGTGCCATACGCAAGCAGCGTCAGATTGCCAATAAGGAAGAGATCTCAGTCGAAGTCAAAGGTCAGCATGACGGCGCTCTCGACTCAGTGCTTCTGAAGATGGGCAATGTAAAGGGCATAACTCCAATCGAAGAGAAAGGGGCTACTTCCGTCGCCTTCCTCGTTGGTCCGGTTGAATATAGCGTGCCTCTTGCAGATAAGATCAATGTAGAGGAAGAGCTTGCCAAGCTTGAGAAAGAACTCAAGCGCTACGAAGGCTTCCTTGCCGGCGTAGAGAAGAAACTATCCAACGAGCGCTTCGTCGCCAACGCCCCCGAGCAAGTCATAGCATTGGAGCGCAAGAAGCAAAGCGACGCCACCGAAAAGATCGCCGCGATCCGCGCCTCCATCGCCGCCCTGAAGTAAAACGAGGCGGCCGCCCCCAACCGTAATTGGCAAAAATGATAGCAACCGATGATACTATTTCATCGGTTGCTATCATTTTTTTTAATAATAAATTATTGATGATTTATCATTTATCATTGAACTGAGGGTCATTCTTCAGCAGCCACTGGGCGATCTGCACGGCATTGAGGGCCGCGCCTTTCTTGATCTGGTCGCCAACTACCCAGAATGTCAATCCGTTGGGATTGGCGAGATCCTTGCGGAGTCTTCCCACATACACCGGATCATGATCCGCCACGAACAGCGGCATAGGATATTCCTTATTTGCAGGATTATCAACCACCACCAATCCTTCTGCATTTTCAAAAGCATTGCGCACATCAGCTAATTCAAGCGGCTCCTCAGTCTCTACCCAAATAGCCTCGCTATGCGCACGCAGCACCGGGACTCTGACACAAGTGGCACTCACGGCGATATCATCGCTGTGCATTATCTTGCGAGTCTCATTATACATCTTCATTTCCTCCTTAGTGTAATCATTGTCAAGGAATACGTCTACGTGAGGGATGAGATTAAAAGCAAGCTGATGAGCAAATTTCTCCACAGTCGGTTTCTTGCCTGCCGCAAGTTCCTTATACTGGTTCTCAAGCTCAGCCATAGCGGTGGCTCCCGCTCCGCTTGCCGCCTGATAAGTGGCCACATGCACTTTCTTGATCTTTGACAGATCATTGACAGGCTTCAGAGCCACCACCATCTGGATTGTGGTGCAATTTGGATTTCCTATCACATTGCGAGGACGGTCGAGGGCATCCGCTCCATTCACTTCCGGCACCACCAACGGCACATCCTTATCCATGCGGAAAGCTGAAGAATTGTCAATCATCAGCGTGCCATGCTTGGTGATCACCTTTTCATACTCCTTAGAAGTTCCGGCTCCTGCAGATGTAAATGCTATGTCCACTCCGCTGAAATCAGACTCCGGAGTAAGTTCCTCTATGATATATTTCTTTCCCCGGAATTCCAATTCACTTCCGGCACTTCTTTTAGAGCCGAAAAGACGAAGATTGTCCACAGGAAAGTTCTGTTCGTCAAGCACGCGAAGAAATTCGTGTCCGACAGCGCCGCTTGCGCCTACTATCGCTACATTCATACTTCTTGATATTTTTAGTTTAAATAGTTTAAATAGTTTAAAATGTTTAAATAGTTTAAAATGTTTAAATAGTTTAAATAGTTTAAATAATCGCATTAGTCTTCCTAACTCTGATAACCCATCTAAACATCCTAAACTTTCTAAACTTTCTAAACCTCCTAAACCTCCTAAACCTCCTAAACCTCCTAAACCTCCTAAACCTCCTAAACCTTCTAAACCACTTAAACTAACTCACTGCTTTCCGCTTGTCGCTACTGTTTTATTGATTTTCTTCACGAGTCCCTGAAGCACATTGCCAGGACCGAGCTCAATGAATTCGTCGGCGCCGTCAGCTATCATAGCCTCTACGTCTTGAGTCCAACGCACAGCGCCGGTCAGCTGCTTGATGAGATTTTCTTTTATTTCTTTCGGGTCGGTGTGCGGCTTGCCGTCTACATTCTGATATACCGGACATTTGGGAGTTTCGAATTTGGCTGCCTCGATGGCTTCTGTCAGTTCTTCCTGAGCCGGTTGCATGAGAGGGGAGTGGAAGGCCCCGCCCACCTTCAATTTGAGCGCGCGCTTAGCGCCTGCGGCGAGGAGCTGTTCGCAAGCCTTGTCGATTCCTTCTATCGAGCCGGAGATCACTACCTGTCCGGGGCAATTATAGTTTGCAGGAACCACAACCTCTTCTATTCCGTCACAGATCTCTTCGATCTTTGAATCCGGAAGGGCAAGGACTGCCGCCATTGTAGAGGGCTGCTTCTCGCATGCCTTCTGCATGGCGTGGGCACGCTTGCTGACAAGTTTCAGGCCTTCCTCGAAACTCAATGCTCCGGAAGCGACAAGGGCTGAAAACTCTCCGAGGCTGTGTCCTGCCACCATGTCGGGCTGGAAGTCTTCTCCAAGGCTCTTGGCGAGTGCTACGCTGTGAAGGAAAATAGCAGGTTGGGTCACCTTTGTCTGGCGAAGGTCTTCTTCTGTCCCTTCAAACATCAGATCAGTGATGCGGAAACCAAGAATTTCATTGGCTTTCTCAAACATTTCGCGGATTTCCGCATTATTTTCATACAGATCCTTGCCCATGCCCACAAATTGGGCTCCCTGGCCGGGGAATACATATGCTTTCATCTAATTTTTCTTAAGTTTTCTTACCTAAATATTATTTCCTAACTCGTCTCAAAAAGACACATAAAGTCTTTTCAGACTGCAAAATTACAAAAAATAATTTAGAATTTAGAATAATTTAGAATTTAGAATTTAGAATTTAGAATTTTTTTTCTTGAATTTAGTCCAATTAGACTTATTAGACTTATTAGACTTATTAGACTTATTAGTCTTATTGGTCTTATTAGTCTTATTAGTTTTATTAGGCTTATCAATCATTCTGCATTGCGCACTCCTAAAAGAAATACTTTTTCAGTAGCCCTTGTCAGCGCAGTATAGAGCCATCGGTAAAAATCAGTTCCCATGGCATCCGTCGGAATCCCTCCCATGTCGATATAGACATGTTTCCATTGTCCTCCCTGAGCCTTATGGCAAGTGACGCAATATGCATATTTTGCTTGAATCGCATTATAATACGGATTTTCCATAGCCGCCATTATCTTCTCAGTCGCTCCGGCTCCTTCCTCTTCATTGATGACGTGCTGGAAAAACTGTTCCATCTCCAGGCGCGGAATGGCCGGCCCTTCTGTCATCAAAGATCTCAGCATGATTTTCGCGCTCATCTCTTCGCCGTCGGAAAGTGTCAATTCAGTGTCAACAAACCACCGTCCATACATCTTTTCAGGCCTTCCTACCCATTTCACTGTGACTGTTTCTCCATTGGCAAGGAATGTCTTCATTTTATTCTGCCGTCCCCAGTAATAGTCGTTCTTGGCAATTACCAGCCTGTCGCCCTGTTGCAACGGTTGTTCGGCATACATCACCATATTGCGGATCTCCTGATTGAATCTGTTGGCTCTTCCGTTGCTCCTCGTCACTATCAAGGTCTCTTCAGGACTGACCGAACTCCACGATGAGCTGAGTTCATCCGATAGGTCGATGCTGCTGACAGCCTTTATATCAGGGAATCCTTTCAGTTTCAAAGGCAGGAGTCCGTCGGCTGATCCCGAAGACTCTCCATTTTGCATCCTTTCCAGCATCTGCCTCACGATGGTGGCATTATAAAGGATTCCACTCTCGGCAGCCTGACGCACAGGCACATCGAGAGTGTGCGAAAATGGAGCGAGTCCCAATTGCTTGAGCCTGTCAAGATTCATGGCGGGAGAGTCGCTTTGCCCCACCGGAGGAAGCTGGGCCGTATCCCCGACGAGAATCATCTTGCACCCTTGACCCGAATATACATATCTTATTAGATCTTTCAGAAGACTGCCGCGTGAACTGTCGGTGATCAAAGAGGCCTCGTCGACAATGAAAATGGTGTTCTGGTCGCGGTTTGCGCTCAGTTTTATCGTCATGCCGGAGGCTGAATTTTCCATATGGTAAATACGTCGGTGGATAGTGGAAGCTGCCTTTTTTGACATTCCTCCCGCCACCTTGGCCGCTCGACCTGTCGGGGCAAGTACTACGCTCTTTATCTTACAGTGTGAAAGAGCGTTGATGAGAGCTGCAACCACGCTTGTTTTTCCTGTTCCGGCATAGCCATTGAGCACGAAAACGTCACGCCACATTCCCGATACTACGAATTCCGCCATCTTATAAAGTGACATAGCCTGACACTCGAGTGGCTGAAACGGCAAAGCGTTTATTGCCATTTCCGCCAACTGCCTGCCCGTCAGCAATACCGAATTATTTTCCATACCAATAAAACACTCCCCAAATCAATTCTATCATTCCGACTCCTGATTCCAATTCAAAATTTCCAATTCTCAATTCAAATTTCTTTCAATTTCTTTCCTTATGTCAAAAAAAATAACTAACTTTGCCGACTGAAAAGGGCTCCCTCATCCGGAGTCCGAAAATAAGAGACGATAACCCGAATTTTGAGTTTATAATTCTAAATTCTAAATTCAAAATTCTAAATTAATATAAAATAAATCATGAAAATAGCAGACATCAAAGGTCGTGAGATTCTTGACTCACGCGGCAATCCGACAGTAGAAGTTGACGTAATCCTCGAATCAGGCGTTATGGGCCGTGCAGCTGTTCCCTCCGGAGCATCTACAGGCGAAAACGAAGCTCTCGAGCTCCGCGACGGCGACAAGAGCCGCTACATGGGCAAAGGCGTTCTCAAGGCAGTTGCCAATGTCAACGGTCCTATCCGCGACCTCCTCATCGGTCACTCCGCGCTTGACCAGATCGGTATCGACGAAGCAATGCTTAAGCTCGACGGCACAGACACTAAGAGCAACCTCGGCGCTAACGCTGTTCTCGGCGTTTCTCTCGCTGTTGCAAAGGCTGCTGCCAACTATCTCGACCTTCCTCTTTACAAGTACATCGGCGGTTGCAACACTTATGTTCTCCCCGTGCCCATGATGAACATCATCAATGGCGGCGCTCACTCTGACGCTCCCATCTGCTTCCAGGAATTCATGATCCGTCCTGTCGGCGCATGCTGCTTCAAGGAAGGTATCCGCATGGGTACTGAAGTGTTCCACAACCTCAAGAGCGTGCTCAAGGCCCGCGGCCTCTCGACTGCTGTAGGTGATGAAGGTGGTTTCGCTCCCAAGCTCGACGGCACTGAAGACGCTCTCAACGTAATCGTTGAAGCTATCAAGAAAGCCGGCTACGAGCCCGGAAAAGACGTGACTATCGGTCTTGACTGTGCTTCTTCCGAGTTCTATCAGGATGGCGTTTACGACTACACTCACCTCAAGAACGGTGCTGTGAAGGAAGTCAACGGCAAGAAGCTCACAAGCGAAGAGCAGGCTAAATATCTCGAAGAGCTCATCAATAAGTATCCTATCGACTCTATCGAAGACGGTATGGACGAAAACGACTGGAAGGGCTGGAAGATTCTTACAGACCTTATCGGCGACCGTTGCCAGCTCGTAGGCGACGACTTCTTCGTGACTAACGTCAAGTATCTCGAAAAAGGTATCGCTGAAGGTTGCGCTAACTCAATCCTCGTTAAGGTTAACCAGATCGGTTCTCTCACCGAGACTCTCCGCGCAGTTGAAATGGCTCAGCGCAACAACTACACTGCTGTCATCTCTCACCGCTCCGGCGAGACAGAAGACGCTACTATCGCTGACATCGCTGTTGCAACCAACGCCGGCCAGATCAAGACCGGTTCTG
>CAMWJD010000106.1 GCA_947174515.1 uncultured Porphyromonadaceae bacterium | reverse complement strand
GAGGGTTAGAGGGTTAGAGGGTTAGAGGGTTAGAGGGTTAGAGGGTTAGAGGGTTTAGGTGAGAGAATTATAACCTATTTTTATAACAAATTTGCGGGAAGTTGTTATTAAGATATGAGCTATTTATGATTTTTTTATTTTTATGGTGACAAAGATGATTGATAAGGCTCTTGAAATAGAGGGTCTGTTGAGAATAATCCGTGACGGGGATCCATCGCCGGAGGCCCTTGATTTATTATGTGCAAAAACAGAAGAATTATTTAAGGAATCTTTGACTCTGAAAGATGAAAAAGGGGTTTCCGCAAGCCTTGAAAGGCATAAGGAAAAACCGAATGAGAAGCCGGAAGAGACAAATGAAGAAACTCTTTCAAACAAATATCAGGAAGAAGACGACATCCTTCTATCATTTGACATAGAAGAAGAACCGGCAGTTCAGGCAGAAATAGAAATGACAGAAATTCAGGCACAGATAGAAGATTTCAATACGCAATCAGACCGGAAACCGAACAAAAATGTAAAACTGAAATCTGCCTTCACGCTGAATGACAGATTCCTATATTCCCGGGAACTTTTCGACGGAAACATGAAGATGTTTGACTCGACTCTCGAATTCCTTGAGGGAATCGAGGACTACTCGATCATCGAAGATTATTTTTACAGTGAACTTGAGTGGGACCCCGAAAATATCCACGTGGCGACCTTCATGGATATACTTCGACCATATTTCAGAGAATAGTATGCTTTACATCGTGCCTACACCGGTCGGCAATCTGGATGACATGACCATCCGCGCTGTCAACACCCTGAAAGAAGTGGATCTGATACTTGCGGAAGACACCCGCACAAGCAGCGTGCTATTAAAGCACTTTGATATCCACACCCCGATGCAAAGTCATCATAAATATAACGAACATTCTACGGTCAGTCATATCACGGAGCGCCTTGAAGCCGGGGAAAACATAGCTTTGATTTCAGACGCCGGCACCCCGGGAATCTCCGATCCGGGTTTCATGCTGGTCAGAGAATGTAGGAAATCGGGGGTAGAAGTCACCGTGCTTCCGGGTGCCACGGCCTTCGTGCCCGCACTTGTCGGAAGCGGATTGCCATGCGACAGGTTCGTATTCGAGGGTTTCCTCCCCCTGAAGAAAGGACGAGCCACACGGCTTGCGCAACTTGCCGAAGAGAGCCGCACGGTAATAATCTATGAAAGTCCGGTAAGATTGCCACGTACACTCAGGCAGCTTGCCGAAGCATTTGGAGAAGACAGGGAAGCCTGCGTGGCCCGGGAAATATCAAAAAAATTCGAGACTTTCCATTCAGGAACATTAAAAGATCTTTCCGAGCATTTCTCTGCGAACACTCCAAGGGGAGAAATTGTTATTGTCATTAAAGGGAAAGAGTAACGCTGCTATTAACTTCGGATTAACTTCGGACTTCGTCCTCAGCACAGTGGAGAGGACTTGAAAACAGTGGAGAGGATGTGAAAACAGTGGCGAGGACTTAAATTAGAAAAATAACTATAAAAATAGAAATGGCTATGAAGAAATTAATTCCATTGTGCGCTATCGGGGCAGTACTGCTGTCTGCTTGTAGCGGAAACAAGAATGAGAGTGCAGCCGATTCTCTTCAAATCGTGTCAATACAGTATGAACAGGCATCTTCGATGAATGACTCGCTCCTTCTTCTCATGGGAGACATCTATGATGGTCTTGACTCTATCAACGCTCAGGAAGGCCTTCTTTTCAGCATGGAAAAAGGAGGAGAGAAATTTGACAGAAGAGCAGAAGTGCGTCAGAATCTCGAAAGCATCAGGGACAGACTCCAGAAAAACCGCGATCTTTTAGCTCAAATGCAGGCAAAACTTGATAAGAGCGGTAGTGAGAATGCAGTCTTAAAGAAGACTATCGCCGATCTTCAGGCCCGCATCGACAAGCAAGAAGAGAAAATCGCCGATCTCAATGTCAAGCTTGAAGCAGCCAATGCCGAGATCCTGCAACTTAATGAGCAAGTGATGAAAGGACAGGCAGACCTTCGCGAAGAGACTGCAGCCCGCGAACAGGCACAAGCAGAAGCCACTGCAGCTGAAAATCTCGCAAACCGTGTCTACTACGCCATCGGCACAGCAAAGGAATTGAAGCAAAACGGCCTTCTTGACAAGAAATTTCTTGGTAGCACAAAGGTGCTTCAGGGCGACTTCAACGAAAACTACTTCACAGCCGGCGACAAGCGCACTCTAAGCATCATCAACACCGGCGGCAAGAAAGTGAAAGTGTGGGGCAATTTCCCGAAAGACAGTTACGAGATCCTCGATAATGCCAACGGCACTCAGAGCATCAAGATACTGAATCCCAAGACATTCTGGAACATATCGCCTTATCTGATCATTCAGATCAACTAAGAGACCAGAGGCCGGATTTCGGAGGCCGGATTTCAGATTCTATACTTGATTTTAGAAATTCGCAATAAATTATGAAGAAGCGCAAGGCTTTATTATTATGCGCTGCCATAGCCGGAGAGGCTGTGGCAGCCATTTCTGTAGATAAGATCGACCCTCCTTATTGGTGGGTGGGGATGCATGACACCTCATTGCAACTGCAGATACACGGAAAAGACATTAAGGATGCCGAGGTTTCAGTGGATTATCCCGGCGTAAGCATAGATTCAGTGGCGAGACTTGACGGGAGCCCGAATTGGCAATATATCTACCTCAATATCTCACAGGATGCCAAACCGGGCACCATGAAACTAAAATGGAAATCGGGCAAAGACAGGGTCGCAAAAGATTTTCAACTAAAGGCCAGGAAAGAGATGAAGGGAGCACAGGGTTTCTCTGCTGAAGATGTGCTCTACATGATCATGCCCGATAGGTTCGCTTCGGGAGGAGAAGTGCATGACGAAGCCAAAAGCTTGAAAAATTCAGTTTCCGAGAATCGCAAGAATCCCAATAGCCGCCATGGGGGCGACATTAAAGGAATCGCCGACCATATCAACTATATCGACTCTTTGGGAATTACAGCTGTCTGGCTTAATCCCGTGCTGGAAAACGATATGCCCGGAGGCAGCTATCATGGATATGCCACCACTGACTATTATCGCGTAGATCCCCGTCTGGGCACAAATCAAGAATATGCGGAGCTTATAGAGAGGCTCCACGGGAGAGGGATAAAGATGGTGATGGACATGATATTCAATCATTCCGGAAGCGAACATCCCTGGGCTCTCGATCCTCCGGCAAGCGACTGGTTTAACCATCAAGGCGATTACAAGCAGACCAATTACCGGCTATCCACCATCACGGATCCCTATGCCTCAGAGTATGACAAGGATCTGACAGTGAACGGATGGTTTGTCGAATCCATGCCCGACCTGAATCAAAAGAATCCCCATCTGATGAAATATTTGACACAGAATTCGATATTCTGGATTGAGGATGCACAGATCGACGGCATACGAATGGACACTTATCCTTATGCTGACATGACAAAGATGGGTGAATGGATAGATGCCGTGAAAGCCGAATATCCTGACTTCAACATAGTAGGAGAATGTTGGTACGGAAGTCCTGCAGGAGAGCAATTCTGGCAAACAGGGTCAGCTATCGCAGCCTCCAAAGGGATTGACACACGCCTTCCGGTGGTGATGGATTTTCCATTGAGCATACTATGTGCCGACCTCAAGCCATTCAAGGTGGATTCTCAGGCTTGGAACGGAATAAATGAAGTGTATGATCATTTCGCACTCGACTATGTGTATGCGAATCCGATGAATGTGTTGAGATTTCTTGACAATCACGACACCGACCGCTTCATACTTGAGATGCCCGATAATCTTGACACATGGAAACAAGCCATGGCAATGCTTCTGACAGTGCCGGGTATTCCTCAGATATATTACGGCACGGAGCTGCTGATGAACGGAAGCAAAGAGGGGTCGGACGGATATGTAAGGCTTGATGTTCCCGGTGGATTCAAGGGAGATAAGGAAAATCAGTTTGAAGCATCCGGAAGAAGCGACCTCCAAAACGAAGCATATGACTTTATAGCCACCGTCAACAACTGGAGAAAGACTTCAAAAGCCATCGGGAAGGGTGACATGAAGCACTTTATGCCAACCAACGGAGTTTATCTTTACAGAAGGAAATACGGGTCCGAAGAAGCGATAGTCATTCTCAACGGCAAGGATGAGGATTTAGACCTTGACATGAGCCGATATGCCGAGATCATCAAGGATGGAGAATCCTACACTGATATCTTCAGCGGTGAGAATGTAGTGCTTCGCAATGGAGACAAGAAACTTCATTTGCCCGGACGAGCCACTAAAATACTTTATAAAAAATGAAAATCCGGATTAAGATTATAATGACAATATGTCTGTCGTTGACCATATTCTCAGGCTGCAAGCCGACAGAGAAAGGTTATCGGGAAGCATATGATGCCGCCAAGAGCAAGAGGGAGCAGACAGATCCCGACGAAGCACTGCTGACAGGGGGCCATAAACTGCTTGATCAAGATGCAAGCAACTGGAAAGTGATAGCAGGAGATTCATTGCAACTGCAACATATGAATCTCAAGCCTGCAGATGGAGGATCGTGGCCACAGTCGGGGCCTTACAGACTTGCAGTCGCCAGGTTCAAGATGACCACTAATGCCAAGTCGATGCTTGCAGACCTAAATAAAAAACACAATCTGAAGCCTGTCATAGCCACAGATGGGAAAGACACCTATTACATGATAGCCGGAAGCGCCACATATCCTGACTCTCTTTCCAATGTGCTTATCACCTTCCGCAAAGACTACCCGAAATTCCAACACATAGGTCTGACCTCAGACAAACCCATGATAATAGTGGGGAGATAATTCAAAGCGATGCAAAAAATTGGCTGAAACATCAGATTTCTGCCAATTTTTTATTACCTTTGCATCCAATAGACAGAACCTCCCGAACTCCCTGCCAAGACGAGCAAGAGAATCTCAGGGATTAACTCAAAAAACTAAACATTAAAAAATGGGAAAAGTTGTAATTATTGGCGCCGGTGGCGTCGGCACTGTAGTGGCACATAAGTGCGCACAGCATCCGGAGGTATTCAATGAAATTGTCATTGCCTCCCGCACAAAATCCAAATGTGACGCTCTCGCCGCCAAAATCGGGGCTCCAAACATCAGTACGGACAGCGTAGACGCTGACGAAGTGGACCAAATAGTGGAACTTTTCAACCGCCATAAACCCGATATCTGCATAAATGTGGCGCTCCCCTATCAGGATCTTACTATCATGGAGGCTTGCCTGAAGTGTGGCGTAAACTATCTTGACACCGCGAATTATGAGCCGAAAGATGAAGCCCATTTTGAATATAGCTGGCAGTGGGCTTACCGCAAGAGATTTGAGGATGCGGGGCTTACTGCAATCCTCGGATGCGGCTTCGACCCCGGAGTGAGCGCAGTATTCGTGGCATACGCAGCCAAGCATCATTTCAAAGAGATGCAATATCTCGACATCGTGGACTGCAATGCCGGCAACCACGGAAAAGCATTCGCCACAAACTTCAATCCTGAAATCAATATCCGCGAAATAACTCAGAAAGGGAAATTCTGGGAAGATGGCAAATGGGTCGAGACGGAGAATCTTGAGATACACCGGCCCCTCACCTACCCCAATATCGGCGAGAGGGAGAGCTACCTCCTCTATCATGAAGAGCTTGAGAGCCTCGTACAAAACTTTCCGACCATCAAACGCGCCCGTTTCTGGATGACATTCGGACAGGAATACCTCACGCACCTTCGCGTGATCCAGGATATAGGAATGGCGAGAATCGATCCTGTGATGTACAACGGCCAGGAAATAATACCGATCCAGTTCCTCAAAGCTGTGCTTCCCGATCCGGGATCACTCGGAGAGAACTACACGGGAGAGACCTCTATCGGCTGCCGAATCAGAGGAATCGATAAGCAAGGAAAGGATTCCACCTATTATATTTACAACAACTGCTCTCATGAGGAAGCCTATAAGGAAACAGGCGCACAGGCAGTGAGCTACACCACCGGAGTGCCGGCAATGGTAGGCGCGATGATGTTCCTGACAGGGAAGTGGGTGATGCCGGGAGTTCACAACGTAGAGGAATTCGATCCGGATCCATTCCTCGAGACACTTGCACTCAATGGATTGCCATGGCATGTGATAGTGGACGGTGATATTGAATTGTAGGTTACAGGGATCAGGGATCCATTCTTACAATATATATACTTATGAAAAAAGCAATTATATGCATAGGGATGGCGGCTGCGGCAACTGTTGCGGCTGCCTTCTCAGCTCAAACGGGGAGACAACAAGAGGAATCTTTCCGTGTCATGACGAAAAAGGGCGTCATAGAAATAATCCCTCTTAACAATGACATATTCAGAATCGTAGAACTGCCCGGACTTGACTCTCCAACTCCGGCAGCAACGCAAGCCGCGACATTGAAGGGAGAGAAAGGCGACATAAGATCATGGACTTCCGCAGAACTATTCGTCATTGAATCGCCCACCACAACGGTAGAAGTGAATAAGAACACCGGAAAAGTCACATTTTATGATGCCGATAAAAATCTTCTTCTTTCAGAAGCTGACGGCATGATGAAAGATGGAGATGAGCAAACAGTGAGTTTTCTGACTCCGGAAGGCGATCATTTCTATGGTGCCGGAGAAAGAGGACACCGGCTGACACTCAACGGAAGCGAGCTGATGATGTGGAACCGTGCAAATTACGGATATACCGATGGCGACGACCGTATATCACAAGCCAACATCTGCATTCCTTATCTTGTCAGCGACAATGGATATGGATTGCTGATCGACGACTATGCCAAAGCCCGACTGACTGTCGGGAATGACACAATACTCTACCGCACCATCTCGACCAAGCCACTAAGCTATTATTTCATCAATGGCGACGGCACGCTTGCCGGAGCGACCAATTCGTTTGCCGAACTTACGGGCCATCAACCTCTGCCTCCATTCTGGACCTTAGGCTATATCACTTCAAAATATGGCTATCATAATCAGAAAGAGGCTTACGGGGCAATAGACTCCCTTAAACAACGGGATTATCCTGTCGACGGCATGGTGCTCGACCTATACTGGTATGGCGTGGAAACAGACATGGGAAGATTGGAATGGGACAAAGAGAAATGGCCCGACCACAAGAAGATGCTCTCCGACATGAATGACAAAGGCATTCACATCGTGCCTATCCACCAACCGTATATCAACAAGACAGGGGCAATGGACAATTATACATTGCTTGACAACAAGGGGCTGCTCACCAAAGATGGTGAAGGAAAGACAAAAGATGTGACCACCTGGGTAGGAGAAGCAGGCATGTTTGACATCTCAAATCCGGCTACTCGCGATTGGATGTGGCAAAGAATGAAACCCCTGACTGCCGAAGGTCTTTCCGGATGGTGGGGCGACTTGGGAGAGCCTGAGGTGCATCCGTTGGAAATCGTGCATGCAAACGGCGAGACTGCCGAGGAATACCATAACGTATATGGCAATGAATGGAGCAAGATGATCTATGAGGGACTCCGTAAGGATTTTCCCGACATGCGGCCGATGCTCATGATGCGTGGAGGCACGACAGGATTGCAACGATACGGCGTATTCCCCTGGACATCAGACGTGTCCCGCTCATGGGGAGGCCTGCAGGCTCAAAATAAGCTATTGCTCAGCTCTTCACTTTCAGGATTGGGCTATATGAGCAATGACGTGGGCGGATTTGCCGTTGATCCGGAAAATCCTTATGATCCGGAACTATACGTAAGGTGGATTCAGGCAGGCACCTTCTCACCGATTCTCAGGACTCATGCGCAGGACCGACCTGAACCGTATCATTACCCTGACCAGGAATCCATCATCAAGAAATTCATCCGCATGAGATATGAATGGCTTCCTTACAACTATACTCTTGCATATGAGAACGCGGTCTATGGTATGCCCTTGATGAGGACACTCAACTTCCATGGCGACAACGAGGATAAGGCAAAATATGCCGACATAAGCGATGAATACCTCTGGGGACAATCCATTTTGGTGGCTCCCGTGATGCAGCAAGGGGCAAGAAGCCGGAAAGTGGTGTTCCCGGAAGGGAAATGGATCGACTGGAACAATCCGTCTAAAACGTACAAAGGAGGCACGGAAGCGACCGTGGCCGCCCCACTGAGCACTCTCCCGCTGTTTGTGAAAGACGGCAGCTTCATTCCTCAATTTACGAAAAAAATTGAAAACACTTCGGAATATGATCCAAGCATCATCACTGTAAAGTATTTCCCCAGGAAAGAATGGAGCACCTACCGGATGTATGACGACAACCGAATCTCACCCACATCACTTGAAACCGGAGAATACCAACTCACCACTTTCAGCGGGAGCAAGCAAGGAACCGAGATATATGTAAATATTGACTCCGAGGGAAGCTATCAAGGTATGCCGGAGCATAGGATGATCACCCTTGAGATCGTAGGCGTCAGCAATCCGAAAGGTGTGGAACTTGACGGGCAAAAACTGGAGAGAATGATATCGGCAAAAGCAATCCGCCAATATGGCTACAGCTATGACGCGACGAAGCGCACAATCAGCATAGTCTTTGCTTATGCATATAAGAAAACATCAATAAAAGTGATATAAGGGCTCTAAGGGCTTTAAGGACAATAAAAAATATAATAAGATGAATAGAATA
>CAMWJD010000105.1 GCA_947174515.1 uncultured Porphyromonadaceae bacterium | reverse complement strand
GATCTTTTCAAGCTGCTTGAATTACATTATCGTTTAATTTATGTGAGCTACTTATGAACTAAACTTTTTAAACATATAAACCTTTAGACCAATTTAGAGTGAATTCAATTCCTTTTATAATAGCATTGCGGTATCTTTTCGGTAAGAAATCGCACAGTGCGGTCAACACCATCGCAGTCGTGTCGGTGGTGGGGGTAGCTGTCGCCACAGCCGCGGTGGTGTGTGTGCTATCTGTATTTAATGGTTTTCAGAATGTGCTCACCGGCAGACTTGACACTCTGTCTCCCGATTTGACAGTTACTCCACTTGAAGGCAAGACCATAAGCAATGGAGATTCCCTGGCCCTTGCACTTGCGAAGGTGGAGGGAGTAGCGATTGCGACTCCTACGCTTACCGACAATGCACTGGCTTTTTTCAATGGACGGGAGACTCCGGTCACTTTAAAAGGGGTAATTCCCGATCAATATTCCAAAGTGACTTCGATAGATTCTCTCAGAGTGGGAAGTGGCTCCTCTCTGCAAGAAACGGAAGCCGGCAATCCGGCACTCATATCTATCGGGTTGGCATATAAACTTGGCATATATGATTATTCCCTACCTTTGACAGTGTTTGCTCCCAAAAGGACAGGCCGATTCAATCCGGCAAATCCCTCGGCTGCCTTTGTTATGGATTCGCTCAATGTGGCTGACGTATTTCAGTCTCTTCAAGAAGAATACGATGAAAACGCTCTGTTTGCTGATATAGCGTTTGTGAGGGATCTCCTTTTGTATGACAGAGAGGCTACCGCAATTGAAATAAAAGCCGATAAAAATGTGGATATCGACCATTTGATGGATAAGGTAGCTTCTGTGGCGGGAACTCAATATCAGGTTAAAAACAGGTTGATGCAGCAGGAGGTTAATTTCCGGATGGTGCAAATTGAGAAATGGATGACATTTTTACTATTGTTTTTTATTCTCATAATCGCCTCGTTTAATATTGTTTCTACATTGTCGATGCTTGTGCTGGAAAAAGAGGATTCGTTACGCACAATGTCTGCAATCGGCATGAATAGAAAGTCAATAGCCAACGTATTCCGATGGGAGAGTGTTCTCGTATCGCTTATCGGTGCTATTGTAGGTCTTATTCTTGGAGCTACCCTTAGCATACTTCAGGAAAAATTTGGATTCATCACGATAGCCACCAATAATGTTAACGCAGTCCCGATGGCGTATCCTGTAAAACTTGAAATCCTTGATCTTTTAATTACATTGATTCCAATTGCCATTATCACGGTGATTTGCGCCGCGGTTGCGGGTTCATTCGCTAAGTCAAGAATGAGGGGCAATCCTTAATTTCCATATCCCCATCACAATTTAAGCCTTTGCTTTTGCTATCTAAAGACAGATTTTATCTTTTTGCTACATTTTTTTGATTCTTTTATTGCCTATATGCTTTTTTTGTTTTAACTTTGCAAAGGAATGACGCTGACCATATCCGAAAGTAATCTTGAAATGCTGATTGGATATTGATATGCGGGACACTTAAAATAACCTAATACCCATCTCATAAAAACATGGAAAAAGTCGACAATCTTGACAGAAAGATTCTGAACATTATCATGAACAATGCTCGTACGCCTTCGAAGGACGTTGCCATCGTGTGCGGCGTATCCAGAGCTGCAATCCATCAGAGAATACAAAGACTGATAGAAATGGGCGTTATAATTGGCTCCGGCTATGACGTAGACCCTAAGAAATTAGGATATAACACTTGCACTTATGTGGGCGTAAAGCTTGAAAAAGGCTCAATGTACAGAGGTGTCGTTGCTGACCTTGAGAATATTCCGGAAGTCGTGGAATGTCATTTCACCACCGGTCCTTACTCAATGTTGATGAAAGTGTTCGCACGCGACAATCAACACTTAATGGAACTGCTCAACGATAGAATCCAGCACATAAAAGGTGTCACGGAAACCGAAACCCTCATCTCGCTTGAACAGTCAATGAACCGCCAGATAAAACTCGACACAGAAGATGCAAAATAAAAAAAACACGATATTCACCATAGTGGCGGCTCTGCTCCTGGCAGTGGTCGCCTTTATGTTTTTCTTTCCCGATGCCATGGAAGGAAGAGTGCTTCAGCAGCACGATATACAGCAAGGAATCGCAAATGGCCATGAAGGTCAAATGTTCAAGGCAGAGACAGGAGAGAGCACCCGGTGGACGGATTCTCTATTCGGCGGCATGCCAAACTTTCAGATAGCACCTTCCTATCCGGCCAATGACATGCTGAGCTGGCTTCAAAAAGTCTTGATGCTTGGGCTGCCGGCTCCTGCCAATCTCTTGTTTCTCATGATGATTGGTTTCTTTATCATGTGTCTATGCTTGAAGCTAAGGTGGGGAATCGCGCTGTTTGCCTCTCTTGCCTGGGGCTTTTCCTCATATTTTATTATTATAATAGGAGCCGGGCATATATGGAAATTCTTTGCTCTAAGCTATATTCCCCCTACTATCGGCGGGTTGATACTGATATACAGAGGCAAGTGGCTTGCCGGAGGAGCGCTCGCGTCTCTTTTTTCAGCATTGCAGCTTATGAGCAACCATCCGCAGATGTCATACTATTTCATGCTGGTGATGTCATGCATGGCTTTAGCATATTTATGGATAGCCATTAAAGAAAAAAGAGTCGGTAAATGGTTGATATCCACTTTAGTGCTGATTGTCAGCGGTGGAATTGGCGTCGCCGCAAATGCCCCCAGCCTATATAACTCACTTGAATACAGCAAGGAGACTGTCAGAGGAAGAGCCACAGATATCACGGATCCAACCGCACCGGCCGCCGCTGGTATGGATAAAAATGCCATCACGGCATGGAGCTACGGAATTGATGAGACATGGAGTTTGCTGATACCTAATGTGAAAGGTGGAGCGACATTGAAACCTGTCGCCGGCCAAAACAAAATGTTGACTGTGGCGGATACTGATATGGGGGCAGACCGTTATCTCTCGCCTGAAGAGATGCAATTTGTCGGGCAGTTCCCTCAATATTTCGGCGATCAGCCGATGACTAACGGTCCGGTGTATGTGGGAGCTTTTGTCCTTATGCTTGCATTGCTCGCTATGTTTGTGGTGGAGGGAAAGTGGGAAACGCCAATCAAATGGGCTCTCTTCGCTTCATCTGTGATTGCAATCATGCTAAGTTGGGGACATAACTTCAACGGTTTGACCAACTTCATGATTGACCATTTTCCGGGTTATAACAAATTCCGTACACCAAGCTCCATATTGGTTGTAGTCGAATTCTGCATTCCACTGCTTGCAGCCCTTTGTGTCAGACAGATTATAAAGACTGAAAATTTCTTCGCAAAAAATAAATGGACAGTTATCTGCGTCATGGGTGCCGGAGCTGCCGCATGTCTTTTAGGATGGATATCTCCGACGGTATTCGGCCAACCATATTCCGCATCCGAGTTCGGCTATCTGAACGAAGCGGGAGCTTTCACCACTCCTGCATATGCAAATGTGATGAAGGGTATTGAGGCAGGACGATTGGGTCTTGTTTCATCAGATTGCCTGAGATCCCTGATCTTTATATTGATTGGCTGCGGGCTGCTTTTCTTGTGGGATAAGAAAGTAATTAAGAATGCTTCGGTTTGGGCTTCTTGTCTTGCAGTATTGGTACTGATCGACCTGTATACAGTAGATAAGAGATATGTTGACTCTGAGAACTTTATCACAGCTGATAATGATGAGGCCGTTTTCGTTCCTTCAGATGCCGATCTTGCTATTTTACAGGACAAGAGCAACTATAGGGTTATGGATATTCCGGGATTCTCTTCGGCGCGCAGCAGCTACTTCCATAAGACGATAGGAGGCTATCATGCCGCGAAACTGACCCGTTACAACGATCTGATCGAACATCAGATATCAAAAGGGAATCCATTTGTGCTGAATATGCTCAATGCTAAGTATTTTCTTACAAATGACGGTTATAGTGAAAATCCTGAAGCGTTCGGGAATGCGTGGTTCGTTGACACTTTGACTTATGTCGGGACATCAAGAGAGGAAATGGATGCCCTTTCCAATCTTACCAACCGCAATACGGCAGTCGCAGATAAGAAATTTGCCGACGTAATCGGAACTCCTTTACCCATTCATCAGGGCGACACTATTTATGAGACTTCATATGCTCCTAACAAACTGACCTATAAGGCACACTCAGCCGAAGGAGGGGTGGCGCTCTTTTCAGAGGTTTATTTCCCTTGGGGATGGAAGGCTACTGTCAATGGCAAGGAAGTGCCTATAGGGCAAGCCGATTATGTGCTCCGCGCCATTCGGCTGCCGTCGGGTGACTCCGACATCGTGATGACATTTGATCCGGAATCAGTGAAAAAATCTAATTCCATTTCGATTGCTTCAGTCATTCTAATATATCTCATTACTTTAGGGGCCATCGGCAAATGGATCTTCTCATTGAGGGGCAAGAACGAGGAATCAAGAGTCAAGTAGTCAGATCCGCCAGCCGGGTCATGCTGATCCGGCTTCGAATCACGCAAATTGCATCATGAATTATACATTCGACTATATAAACAGGTGGCGCCATACCAGAGGGTATGGCGTCCATTCTCCTTTGGCATACCGTATTGTCAAGGATTGCATACGTCCTGATGCAAAGTATGGTTTCTACTCCGATGCATATCTTGATTTTGAATATCGCGACGACATAAACGGACTCAAAAATTCAAAGATGGTCATTCGGCTCGTTAATCTGTTCAGTCCCAAACGTATCTGGGTGCCCGGGTGTGACAAGCGTCTCAGCACGGCTTTGAAGATGTCATTTCCCAAAATTCAACTGGTCACTCAAAAGGATTATCCTAAGAATGTGGATTTTATAATCTGCAGTAACGGCGATTGTCAGGCGATGTGGAATAAGATGTCAGCTCTACCTGAATGTGTAATGGTCGCCTTTGGTAAAGAACTGGATGTGCCGGAAGGAGCGACGTTGATGATTTGCAACAAGAGATTCTCAATAGCGATAAGGCGTATCGGTATGGGGTTTGTAAGTTATGATGTGTGATTGACTCGTACTCTCCGGTCATGTGTAAATGCCGGACTGACTCAAAGATATCTCATATATATACATTAAATTTCATTAGCTACTTATATTGGAAATTTGAATATGGGAACAACAGCAGCTTCCTTGCAAGACTTCGAAGCCTACCTCTCTCTGGAGCGGGGAATGTCGGGCAATACCTGTGAGGCGTATCTTACCGATGTGTGTCATCTTTTGGAATATCTTGAAGATAAAGGTGTGGAGCCGGCTGATGTAATTGAGAATGATCTTCATAATTTTATATGCACTCTTCGCGACATGGGCATAGGCGCGCGTAGTCAAGCCCGTATATTGTCAGGAATCAAAAGCTATTATAAATTTCTTAAACTTTCAGGAGTAATTGAATGTAATCCTACCGACCTTCTTGAATCGCCTCGGCTCGGTCGACATCTTCCCGAAGTGTTGAGTACTGAAGAGATTGACATGATGATTGAGCAGATACTTGACAATAAGGAAGAATCATTAAGAAATCATGCGATTGTCGAAACTCTATATGGGAGTGGCCTTCGGGTATCTGAACTTACGGATGCGCGACTTTCACGTCTTAGTTTTGACGATGGTTGCCTGATAGTCGAAGGGAAAGGAAGCAAGCAGAGGATTGTTCCCGTTTCCCCCGTGGCATTGGATCTTATAAAGGAATATCTGCCTCAACGTTCAAGACTGAATATAAAGCCTGATGCGCAAGATATAATTTTTTTAAACAGACGAGGGGGAAAGATGTCAAGGGTCATGGTGTTTTATATAATACGTGATTTAGCGGAAGCTGCCGGAATCCTGAAGACAGTATCCCCACATACGCTACGTCATAGTTTCGCAACTCATTTGCTTGAAGGTGGTGCCTCCCTGCGCGTGATCCAGGAGCTGTTGGGGCATGAATCACTTGAGACCACCGAAATCTATGTCCATCTTGATCGTTCGAAACTACGCAAAGAACTGTTGACTCATCACCCGCATTACCGTAAATCAAATTTAGACAATGGCCGATAACTATCTTGAGAAACGAATGGAGGAACTGCGCAGCGGACGTCTGGCGGTGAAAGGAGGTATTCCGGGAATAAAGCCGGGGAGCAGGCGAGTAGTGGTGGCCGGAGGGTGCCACGGTGTTGCCCGCGATAAGACTCTGGATTTCCGGAATATAGGATGCCGTGTCGCTGTCTTTGACGCTGATGAAAAGGAGGGGAGAAAGATGGCATACGCAAATGGCATACGTTTCCATCATATTGATCTGAATGACCGAAATGCGATTGAAAAGGAAACTGTCGCCCTTCTTAATGTGTGGAGGGGAATAGATATAATAGTGGGAGACTATGAGAAATGCGAGTTATTAAGGGATTGCATATGCAAATGGCATGATTCACTCCCGATAGCTGATAAACCGAATCCCGAAATGATTGTTTTGAATATAGATTAACCAATATAAACAATTATGAATATAGGAGATAAATTTCCCGATCTGCTCGGGATTGACGGACAGGGAAAGGAAGTTAGACTTAGTGACTATCCGGGTAAGAAATTTGTATTGTATTTCTACCCCAAAGACAATACTCCCGGTTGCTCTGCCGAGGCATGCAGCCTCAACGACGGATTAGATGAATTGGCTGCCAAAGGGTATCAAGTGATAGGAGTCAGCAAAGATTCAGCTGCAAGCCATGTGAAGTTTGCCGACAAATTTGGATTGAGATTTCCGTTGGTGGCCGACACTGACACATCTCTCTGTCAGCTTGCCGGTGTGTGGCAAAAGAAGAAAATGGCCGGACGCGAGTATATGGGTATCGTCCGCACTACTTTCCTTCTATCTCCTGACGGCACAGTTGAGAAAATCATCTCAAAGGTCGACACAAAGGAAGCGGCAAAGCAAATACTTGGATTAATTTAGAATAGGAGCCCAACTCAAATTTTGAGTTGGGCTCCATATTAACTATTTTCAATAAGTTTTGATGTTTCGGACACCATCGCCATAAATGATTTTCTCACCGGGAACATCGATTGTTACATTCTTCAGTGTGAGTCCATCGATGTTATTCAGAGAAAAGCCCTTGTCGGCACGGAAAAGACTATTATCGATCACTACGTTCTTCATCGGCATCTCAGGCAGTCCGTTGAACACTGCCGCACGCTCAGCCGACCGGCATACCACATCCTTTATGAAGATATTTCTGAAAGAAGGAGTCTCTTCAGTAACCGGAGGCACCGGAGCTCCGGCCTTGATACCATAATACATATCAAATATCAACGCTTCGCCCGGAATATCCGTCATCTTTATATTGTCAACGTAGATGTTTTCTACCACGCCGCCTCGTCCGCGGGTTGATTTGAAACGCAGACCTACATCAGTGCCGATAAATACACAATTTCTGGCCACTATGTCCTTGCATCCTCCCGACATCTCACTTCCAATCACAAAACCTCCATGTCCATGATAGACAGTGCATCCTTCGATAAGGACGTTGGATGAAGGAATGTCACGCTCACGCCCATCCTTGTCCTTGCCGCTTTTGAGGCAGATAGCGTCGTCTCCGACATCAAAACTGCTGTTGACAAGCAATACATCAGTGCATGACTCAATATCAATTCCATCTCCATTCTGAGCATACCACGGATTACGGATATTGACATTATCCACAATTAGATTTTTGCAAAGGAGCGGATGCACATTCCATGCCGGTGAATTTTCAAAAGTCACGCCTTGAAGCAAGACATTGGTACAATTAATAAATGAGACAAGTACCGGACGAAGGAAATCGTGAGCCTCTTCCAAAACTTTTGAGTCTCCGGAGTGTACTCTTTCTTGAATATCCTTATCATAATACACCTTCATGACCTTCTCATTCGGAAACCATATGTCTCCTTTGTCATTGGTCACGCCTGTCCGGATGAGTTTCTTCCACTGGCCATCAGTCATCTTCATTTTCTTGACAGGTCGCCATGCCTGTCCGTTTCCATTGATCGTGCCGTCTCCGGTGATAGAAACATTTTTTTTGTCACGTGCCGAGAGTGGTGACATGGCGCGATATGTATTCAGGCCCTCCCAATCTGATTTTACAACCGGATAATCTGCAAGATTATCACTGAAGAGGAGAAGTGAACCGCGTTCAAGATGCAAATCAATGTTATCGTCGAAAACGATTGGGCCGGTATGCCAGATTCCTGCCGGCACAATAAGATGTCCTCCTCCTTTTTGTGAAAGATGAGCCATCGCTTTCTCAAAAGCTTCAGTATTAAGCGTGATGCCGTCGTTTACTCCACCGAAGTCTGTGATTTTCACTTCATAAGATGGGATGGCGAATTCTTTTACTTGTTTGATCTCTACAGGCAGATTTGAATAATACTTGCTGTAATCGTCAGCTGATGCCGAGTGGGCGGCAAGCCAGAGCGCTACAGTCGCAATAAGTGCTTTCCTTACTTTAATTGTCATGGTATTAAGCGTTTAATGCTAATGATGTTATGAAAAGAGGATACATCATAATCTGCTATGATGCATCCTCTCATCGTCGGGGTGACAGGATTCGAACCTGCGACCACCTGGTCCCAAACCAGGTGCGCTACCGGACTGCGCTACGCCCCGATTGCTTCAGGAAAAATACTGTTTTTCTCCATTTGCGTTGCAAAGTTAATGGTTTTTCTTGTATTGTGCAAGAATTTCTTAAAAAAATTATTTCTAA
>CAMWJD010000104.1 GCA_947174515.1 uncultured Porphyromonadaceae bacterium | reverse complement strand
TAAATTCTCAATTAGAAAATAATTCTAAATTATTGATTGCCCTGAGCACATTGCAAAGCGTCTGCGACCAATAGTCTTTGAAGGCATCCTTGCATACCCTATATGCTTCTTCAAGATTATCTCCTTCACTTTCCCTAACCTCCGCCACAAAATCATAGAGAGGTTGGTATATATCAGTTAGATTTTCTGAAATAGCAGTGGCGATCGGAGAATCAGAATATTTCATGTCTCTCACAAATGTCTCAAGATATGTGTCATCTTCACCAAATACTGTGGCGAGCTGCATTCTCACAGTCTCATACTGCATCTCATCAAGATGATCTGACAGACCCACTCCCCATTCATCCAAAGAGACACCTTCACCTGCATCTATATCATGAAATTCAAAATAAATCCTTGGCAAATATCCCAATAGAGCATTTACCAGATCACGCGACTCCATTTGCTGACATTGTTCCAACAATGCACAATATTCCGAGCAAAGCGCTACCAAATTAATCAATCGTGTCCTTATCGGTTCCATATTTTATGGTTTAGTGGTAGTTGGTTTAGTTGTTCATAAAAGAACTAAACACTTAAACGATTAAATAATAAACTATTATACAAGATACGGATTCGTATCCCTTTCCTGTCCAATAGAAGTTGCATTTCCATGCCCCGGGAATACCAGAGTATCATCAGGAAGAGTCAGCAGTTTATTCTTGATTGCATCTATCAGCTGACGATGGTCACCACCCGGCAAATCCGTACGCCCTATGCTCCCTTCAAAAAGTGCGTCTCCGACAATTACAAATCCATCTTCCTTGTCATAAAGACAGATACTGCCGGGACTATGCCCCGGGACATGAAGCACTTTAAGTTCTCCTCGCCCAATTTTGATGACGTCTCCGTCTTTCAACGCATGTTCAATTTCAACAGCCTTAAATTCTCCGTTGATGCCAAAACTTTGTGCCTGCTGCAAAATATATTTTCCGAGTGGAGCGTCTGCAATATTTGCCTCCACAGGAACTCCATATTCTCCTTTCACCCAGTTGTCAGAAATAGCATGGTCTATATGAAGATGTGTGTTTATAAGATGAGTCACCTTCAATCCTTCCCTATCGATAAACTTCCCGATAGCATCAAACTCGCTCTGTTGGCTCATGCCGGGATCAATGACAGCACATTCTTTCTCTTCAGGATCATATACCAGATAAGTATTGATCCCGAACATATAAAATCCGAATTTAGCAACCTTCAACATATTGAATTGTCCAATCATTTGGTTAATTAATTTAAGTTTCGCAAGCGAAAGTTGAAAGTTAAATATTAGCTTATGGTGGTGTAAACTATTTTTTTTGTATTAAAGAAGTCTTCATTGAAGTAGTTTGAAATATCAACTACTTCTGAATTCTTCAAACCTTTCAATTCCGCCATCAAGTCGCCTCCTTTAAGAGCTATGATCCCGTTAGGGAGCGCATTCCTCTGCACTTTAGCAATATTCTTTCTGCTAAGTTTCACAAGTTCCGGCTGAGGCATGACCGCCCTACTCACCACGAAATCAAATTTTTCATGACACTCTCCACTGTCACCGTGCTGAAATGTGACATTTTTAAGTCCAAGTCTATCTGCTATGTCGGCGGCAACTTTCAGCTTCTTCCCAATCCTGTCGATCAAATGAAAATGCACATCCGGAAACATCACAGCCAATGGAAGACCGGGAAGTCCTCCGCCGGTCCCGAAGTCGAGTACGCGGGTACCCGGCATGAAGTTGATAAATTTTGCTATTGCCAGGCTATGAAGAAGATGGTTCTCCTCCAGATTTTCTATATCTTTGCGGCTTATGACGTTGATTTTATCATTCCATTCCGGATAAAGCGTCATCATTGCCTCAAATTGCTCCCTCTGCCTATCGGTCAGATTCGGGAAATATTTCGTTATCTTTTCTATCATCATGCAAAAATAACAATTTTTCCGCAAATTATCCATATCCTACACCAAATATATCCGCGAATTTTATTAATTTTGCAAAGATAATTCTAAATTCTCAATTCTAAATTCTCAATTAATTATAGAATTATGCACAAGTTTTTAGTTCGAGCCATATCAGGAATAGTATATGCCGCCGTCATAATCCTTGCGATAATATATGGAGAGTGGACGATATATGCACTTGCTCTTGTATTCTCAGCTATAGGAATTTGCGAACTCAACAATATGAGCATGGGATTCTCACGCAAAACACTTCCTATATTCATACTTTCTGCATTATCCGTCATGCTGTTTATAAGCACATTCAAGTTCAGCTTAGAACTTTCCCTGACTTGGATATGGTGTCTCATTGCCATCTGGCTTATACTTACATGTGTGTATTTTTACGCGTCCAATAAAATCCTGGATATCAGCCTTCGGGAATTTACAGACGGTGATTACCATAAAGCCCCTTTATTTGGAGTCGGATATTTGGGATTTCCTCTTGCCTTCATGACAATCTGCCCTATCGAACGCCTTCCTCTGCTTGTATTCGCGTTACTCTGGATCAATGACTCCGGTGCCTATATTGTGGGATCACTCACCGGCAAGCATAAACTTTGTCCGTCGATCTCACCTAACAAGACATGGGAGGGCTTTATCGGAGGATGCATACTAACCTTGGCAGGCGCTTTTGTATTTGACAGATGCTGTTCCGCTTTTTTCGGAATGGAGGATGTCAGTCTGTGGATGTGGCTGTCGATCGGTGCCTCCACCTGTATTTTCGGTACTCTTGGCGATCTTCTTGAATCAAAGATCAAGCGTTTTTATGGAGTCAAGGATTCCGGACATTGGATACCGGGACACGGAGGTCTGCTTGACCGCATAGACTCCTTTCTTATTGCATTCCCGGCTACATTCTTTATCATATATTTTTTATAAGCCAAGATTGAGCTTCAAGCAACCGATATCAAAGATTCTCCATAGCAGATAAGGATTTAACGCACAAAGGGAACCAACCTTTTTTTCAATATGCTATACAACATATGATTGCATATGAAAATATTCATCAAAAAATTGGCAAAATGATATAATTTGATTAAATTTGCAGTCGCCAATGAGTTAGTAAACATTCATACATCTAAATAATATAAAGATGAAGAAACACAATTTTTATGCCGGCCCATCCATTTTGAGCCAATACACTATCAAGAATACAGCGGACGCAATTATAAACTTCGCTGACATGGGTCTTTCGATCCTTGAAATCTCCCACCGCAGCAAGCAGTTCCAGGCAGTGGTCGACGAAGCAGTCGCTCTTGTCAAGGAACTTCTCGAAGTACCGGAAGGATATAGTGTTCTTTTCCTCGGTGGAGGAGCAAGCCTTCAGTTTGCAATGGCGCCTATGAACTTCCTGAATACAAAAGCAGCCTATCTCGACACAGGTGTATGGGCTTCTAAAGCTATTAAAGAAGCAAAACTTTTCGGTGAAGTTGACGTGGTCGCATCCGGCAAAGATTCAAAATATACAGTAATTCCAACCGGATGGACTGTTCCATCAGATGCTGATTACTTCCACTACACTTCCAACAACACTATTTACGGAACAGAAATCCGTAAAGATCCGGAAGTAAGCGTTCCAATGATATGCGATATGAGTTCCGACATCTTCTCTCGTCCGGTGGATGTGAGCAAATATGATCTTATTTATGCCGGAGCTCAGAAAAATCTCGCACCTTCGGGTGTGACAATCTGCATTGTCAAAGACGCCGCGCTTGACAAAGTAAGCCGTGTGATCCCGACTATGCTTAAGTATAAGACTCATGTAGACAAGGGTTCTATGTTCAATACTCCTCCGGTGCTTCCGATCTTCGCTGCTCTGCAGACTCTGAAATACTACAAGAGTCTCGGTGGAATACGTGAAATCGAAAAGATGGACATCGCTAAGGCTGAACGTCTGTATGAGGCAATCGACACAAGCAAGATGTTCGTGGCTACAGTTCAGGACAAGGCGTCTCGCTCAATAATGAACGTTTGCTTCGTAATGAAACCCGAATATGCTGAATTCGAGAAAGATTTCATCGACTTCGCTACTTCAAAGGGAATAATCGGAATCAAGGGACATAGGGATGTCGGAGGTTTCCGCGCGTCGCTCTACAATGCTCTTCCGATGGAATCGGTAGATGCTCTTGTAGAATGTATGCACGAATTTGAATCACTTCATTAAGCTCTCAATAAAAATTACCGATCATGAAGATATTAGTATTTACTGAAAAGCCTTTTGCTAAAGATGCTGTAAAAGCGATAGCCAACACTGTCAATGCGAGCGGCAACGAACTAAAGCTTGTTGAGATGGGCACTCGCGAAGATCTTCTTGAAGCAGTTAAGGATGCAGAGGGACTTATCGTACGCAGTGATAAAGTGGATGAAACTGTGATGGAAGCTGCTCCTAAGCTCAAAGTTATAGTCAGAGCAGGCGCCGGATATGATAACATCGACCTCGAATCTGCCACAAAGCACGGAATTTGCGTAATGAACACACCCGGACAGAATTCGAATGCTGTTGCAGAATTGGTGTTCGGAATGGTTGTGATGATGTGTCGCAATCAATATAATGGCAAGTCAGGGTCGGAGCTTAAAGGCAAAAATTTAGGCATATATGCATTTGGTCAGGTTGGTCGTAATGTGTCACGTATCGCCAAAGGTTTCGGCATGAATATATCTGCACTTGATAAGTTTGTGGATGATGCCGTGATGGAAGCAGAAGGCGTTCGTCCGGTGCATGATGCAGATGCCCTGTTCTCAGAAAATGACTTTGTCTCACTCCACATCCCGGCAACATCCGAAACAAAAGGGAGCATCGGATATGATCTTGTGATGAAAATGCCTAAAGGCGGAGTTCTTGTCAACACAGCCCGCAAGGAGGTAATCGATGAAGCCGGCCTCATCAAGGCACTTGAAGAGCGTCCTGACCTTAGATATGTGAGCGATATCAAACCTGATGCGGCTGAAGAATTTGAACAGAAGTTCGGAGCGCGCGTATTCTTCACTCCAAAGAAAATGGGAGCTCAGACTGCAGAAGCTAACTTCAATGCAGGTGTCGCTGCTGCCGAGCAAGTGCTGGCTTATCTCAAAGACGGTTGGAACAAATACCAGGTGAACAAATAAAATTCAAGCATACAGCTTATAAATATAAAAAGCACTGCATTGCAGTGCTTTTTATATTTGACATTATTGAGAGTCATTCTTTCACTTTCTCCAACTTTGCAGTGTTCTTCTCTATAGATTCTTCTGACACATGATAGTTTGAAAGATCACCGGCAATGTAACTGTCGTAGGCTGCCATGTCAATAAGGCCGTGTCCGGAAAGGTTGAACAGTATAACCGGTGCTGTCCCTTCTTCATTTGCCTTTTTCGCTTCTCTGATGGCAGTGGCGATTGCATGAGAACTTTCGGGCGCAGGAATAATCCCTTCAGTCCGGGCAAAAAGAGTAGCGGCTGCGAATGTCTCAAGTTGCGGTATGTCTACGGCTTCCATAAGATTCTGACTTATCAACTGACTGACTACCGAACCTGCACCATGATAACGAAGTCCGCCTGCATGAATATTAGCCGGAGAAAAGTCATGGCCCAACGTGTACATTGGAATCAGAGGAGTATAACCGGCTTCATCGCCGAAATCATACCGGAATTTACCTCTGGTCAATTTTGGACACGATTCCGGTTCCGCGGCAATGAAACGAGTGTTTTTTTCACCGCTGAAGTTATGTCGCATAAACGGGAATGAAATTCCTGAGAAATTACTTCCTCCGCCAAAACACCCGATCACAATATCCGGGTACTCCCCTGCCATTTCCATCTGCTTCTCAGCTTCCAGACCTATCACAGTCTGATGCAGAGCCACATGATTAAGCACCGAGCCGAGAACATATTTACAATTTTCAGTGGCCATGGCAAGTTCTACGGCCTCAGAAATTGCTGTTCCAAGTGATCCCTGATATGTAGGATTTTCAGTTATTATCTTTCTGCCGGCTTTAGTAGACATGGAAGGAGACGCTATCACTTCAGCGCCATATGTCTGCATGATGGAACGCCTGTATGGTTTCTGATTGAACGATACCTTCACCATATATACTGCAAGATTCAGATCAAAGTGCTTGGCGGCAAGCGACAGCGCCGCACCCCATTGTCCGGCACCGGTCTCAGTGGTAATATTGGTGACACCTTCCTTCTTGCAATAGTATGCCTGAGGAATAGCGGAATTTAGTTTATGGCTCCCAACCGGACTTACGCTCTCATTCTTAAAATAAATATGAGCCTTTGTGCCGAGAGCCTTTTCAAGTCCTCTTGCACGCACCAGAGGAGTTGGGCGATAGATCTTGTACATCTCCCTCACTTCATCGGGAATCTCAATATATCTGTCGGTGGTATTCAGTTCCTGAAGAGATGCTTCCTTTGAAAAAAGAGGAAACAGATCTTCCGGCGTCAAGGGTTGTCCGGTGGCCGGATTTAGCATGGGTCGAGGCTTTTCAGGCATGTCAACCATGATATTATACCATGCAGTCGGTATGTCTTTTTCCTGAAGTAGAAATTTCTTTGATTCCATAAAAATTAAAAGTCAAAATCGAATTATTATTGCATAATTATGCAAATATTTTCAAATTTGCATGATTATGCATATTTATATAACAACGAAGAAATAAAATCTATCATGAAAAAATTGCAGAATAGGCCTACTTTTTGTAATTTTGCATCCATGATAACAGCTTCAAAGAAAAAGAAAGAAAATATAGCGGAATATCTGCTCTATATGTGGCAGATAGAAGATATGATAAGGGCTTTCGGTCTTGATCTTGACCGCATACAGGAAAATATAGTAAATAAGCATGATGGGCTGACCGATGAGCAGCGCAAAGAGATGACGGAATGGTATGAGTCGCTCATCGACATGATGCGACGTGAAAGAGTCGTCGAAAAGGGTCATCTGCAGCTTAATAAGAATGTCATAATAGCACTTGATGATCTCAACGGACGCCTTGTAAAGGATCCTAAATTCGCAAAATATGCTGCGGAATACTATAAGGTTCTGCCTTTGATAGTTGAACTGAGGTCTCGTTCAGGAGAAAATAAAGTTGGAGAAATGGAGACACTTTTCAACTTCCTTTATGGTATCCTGATGCTGAAGATACAGGGAAAGGAGATTTCTAAAGAGACACAGGAAGCGGCAACAGAAGTTTCACATTTCCTGGGAACTCTTGCTCAATATTACAAGAAGGATTTCAACAACGAGCTTGATCTTGAATGATATGTCGGAAGAACTAAACAAAGAGATAGCGAGACGGCGCACATTTGCCATAATCTCACACCCCGATGCGGGAAAGACAACACTAACAGAAAAACTACTGCTTTTCGGTGGCGCAATACATGTAGCCGGAGCTGTAAAGAGCAACAAGATAAAAAAGACAGCGACTTCTGACTGGATGGAGATAGAAAAACAACGTGGCATATCCGTCGCTACCTCCGTCATGGGCTTCAATTATAAGGATTACAAGATAAACATCCTTGACACTCCGGGACACCAGGATTTTGCTGAAGATACTTTCCGCACTCTTACTGCCGTAGATTCAGTAATAATAGTTGTAGACGTGGCCAAAGGTGTGGAGACTCAGACAAGACGTCTGATGGAAGTGTGCCGCATGAGAAAGACACCTGTGATCATTTTTGTCAATAAACTTGACCGTGAAGGGCGTGACCCGTTTGATATTCTCGATGAACTTGAACAGGAACTGAAAATATCAGTGCGTCCTCTGTCATGGCCTATCAATATCGGTGAGAAATTCAAGGGCGTCTATAACATATATGAACATGGCCTCGACCTTTTCACACCTTCAAAGCAGACCATTAGCGAACGAGTGGAAATTGAAGATGTCAACTCTCCTGTCGTGGATGAATTGATAGGAAAAGCGGATGCAGAAAAATTGCGTGAAGATCTCGAACTTATAGAAGGAGTATATCCTGAATTTGACAAAGAAGCATATTTACAAGGAGAAGTAGCTCCCGTTTTTTTCGGATCAGCACTAAATACATTCGGCGTGAAAGAGCTACTTGACTGCTTCTGTGAGATAGCGCCGGCTCCTCTACCTATCGACGCCGAAGAACGCACCGTCGATCCGAAAGAAGAAGGTTTTACCGGTTTTGTATTCAAGATCCACGCCAATATGGATCCTAATCATCGCAGTTGCATAGCCTTCGTAAAGATTTGCAGCGGCAAATTTGAACGCAATGTCAATTACAAGCATGTTCGTCATAACAAGATGATGAAATTTGCAGCTCCCACCGCCTTCATGGCCCAGAAGAAGAATATTGTCGACGAAGCCTTCCCGGGAGATATTGTCGGTATTCCTGATACCGGTAATTTCAAGATTGGCGACACATTGACTTCGGGAGAAGAACTCCATTTCAAAGGGCTCCCCTCTTTCTCACCGGAAATGTTCAAATATCTTGAGAATGCCGATCCAATGAAAGCAAAACAGCTTGACAAGGGTATCAATCAGCTGATGGATGAAGGAGTGGCACAGATGTTCATAAATCAATTCAATGGTAGAAAGATAATTGGCACTGTCGGACAACTGCAATTTGAAGTGATCCAATACCGCCTTCTGCATGAATACGGAGCACAATGCCGATGGGAACCAATCAGTCTTTACAAAGCATGCTGGATAGAAAGCGACGATCAAGAAGCGCTTGAGGCCTTTAAAAAACGAAAATACCAGTTCATGGCAAAAGACAAGGACGGAAGAGACGTTTT
>CAMWJD010000103.1 GCA_947174515.1 uncultured Porphyromonadaceae bacterium | reverse complement strand
GAGGATCGCTTACGCGGCCCCAGCTGAGGTCTGTGATGTGAACGAGGCCGTCAACGCCACCGAGATCGATAAATACGCCATAATTGGTGATATTCTTGACTTTGCCTTCAAGCACCTGGCCTTTTTCGAGCTTGGAGATGATTTCTTTCTTCTGTGCTTCGAGTTCGGCTTCGATGAGCGCTTTGTGGGAAACGACCACATTCTTGTATTCCTGGTTGATTTTGACTACCTTGAATTCCATTGTCTTATCGACGAATACATCGTAGTCGCGGATAGGACGAACGTCGATCTGGCTGCCGGGGAGGAATGCCTCGATGCCGAATACGTCGACGATCATGCCGCCCTTGGTGCGGCTCTTGACGTAGCCCTTGATGATTTCGTCGTTTTCGAGAGCCTGGTTAACGCGATCCCAGCTGCGGGTCTGGCAGGCTTTCTTGTGAGAGAGACGAAGCTGGCCGTTCTTGTCCTCGAGGTTTTCGATGAATACCTCTACCTCGTCTCCTTCCTTGAGGTCGGGGTTGTAGCGGAATTCGCTTACGGGGATGATGGCGTCGCTCTTCATGCCGATATCAACGCGCACTTCACGCTTTGAAATTGACTTTACTGTGCCTTTTACAACTTCGTTGTCTTTTGCTGTCTTGAGAGTCTCGTCGTAGGTTTTCTCAATTTCCTCGCGGCTCTTTGCGCCAGCGGTGGTGCCTTTTTCGTAGGCTTCCCAATCGAAATCTTCGATCGGGCTCTGAACATTAAGTTCGCTCATTAAAAAAGTTAGTTAATAGGGTTAATAAATCTCTGTCTGAGGGCGGATGTCCGGGATAGTCCCTGCAGTTTCCTTTCAGACTTACAGGTCCGGTCGGGACATACCTATCCCAAAGATGGCGCAAAATTAATACAAAATTCCGAAACTGCCAAATTTTTTTACTCAACTTTGAAAGTTATGAATGAAGTTATTTAATCTTCTCGAAAACCCGACGAACATTAACAAAAAATAAGTTTAAGCGGCTTTGATGGAAAATTTTTACGATTATGATGTGTTTTGTGATTTTTTAGGATTTAATTTTGCATATGATTATAAAATTGATTAAATTTGCGTTTTTAAAGGTAAAAATGATTATGAAGGTACTGAAATTCGGAGGTTCTTCCGTGGGTTCTCATGAGGGCCTTGCGAATCTCAAAAAAATAGTTGAAAGTCAGGATAGTCCGGCAGTAGTTGTGGTCAGCGCTCTTGGTGGAGTGACTGATTTGCTTCTGAATACGTCGGTGAAAGCCGCTGCCGGCGATACTTCCTATCTCGAGGGGGTGGCCAAGCTTTATAGCCGTCATCATGACCTTATAAGAAGTATCATAACAGATCGGACCGAAGAGCTGATCGAAGAAGTCGATACGCTCCTTGCGGAGATTGCATCAATCTATCATGGGCTTTCGTTGATAAAGGATCTGAGTGAGAAGACGCGTGCTCTGATTGTCAGCTATGGTGAGCGTCTCAGTTCGAAAATAGTGTCACGGCTCATCCCCGGATCGATTCTTCACGACTCCCGAAATTTTATAAAGACAGAGAATAAGCATCACCGGCAACTCCTTGCTTCTGAACTTACCAATAATCTCGTGTTGGAAGAGTTCGGATCAAACCACGTTGTGGGCGTCCATGTCGTGCCCGGTTTTATTTCTACTGATGCCGCCACCGGAGAAGTGACCAATCTTGGACGTGGAGGCAGCGATTACACCGCCTCCATCATAGCTGCGGCTCTTGATGCTGACAAGCTTGAGATTTGGACTGATGTCGACGGATTCATGACTGCCGATCCCCGTGTGATACCTTCAGCCTACACCATCAGTTCCCTCACTTATCTTGAGGCTATGGAACTTTCCAATTTCGGTGCGAAAGTGATTTATCCTCCTACGATTTATCCGGTGTGTGTCAAGAATATTCCTATTCTTGTAAAGAATACATTCCATCCTGAGGGCCAGGGCTCGATAATCCGTGGACGTATCGCTGACGACAGCAAGCCTATCAAAGGTATCTCAAGCATTAGCGGAACTTCTCTGATCACGGTTACCGGTCTGTCGATGGTGGGTGTGATTGGTGTCAACCGTCGAATTTTCTCTGCCCTTGCCGACAATGGAATATCTGTATTCCTCGTTTCACAGGCATCATCGGAAAACTCCACATCTGTCGGTGTAAGAGATGCTGATGCTGAAGAAGCCAAGAGAGTTCTTGACAAGGAGTTTGAAAAGGAGATAGCCACAGGGGCCATGAATCCGATGTATGTGGAAAAAGGATTGGCGACTGTCGCCATCGTCGGGGAGAACATGAAGCATACGCCCGGTATTGCCGGCAAGCTGTTTGGAACTCTCGGCCGAAGCGGTATCAGTGTAATCGCTTGCGCTCAGGGAGCGAGCGAGACTAATATATCGTTTGTGGTGGAGGGCCGTTTCTTACGCAAGTCGCTCAATGTGATCCACGACTCATTCTTCCTAAGCGAATATAAGGAATTAAACCTCTTCATATGCGGTATCGGTACGGTTGGCGGAATGCTTATCGAGCAGATTGCATCTCAGAAAGAGGAGCTTATGAAAACCCATCGTCTGAAGCTTAATGTGGTAGGTATTGCTTCAAGCCGGAAAGCTATTTTCTCGCGCGAAGGTATCAATCTTAAGGACTATCGCGAAATTCTTGATAAGGATGGCATAGAAAACAATCCTGAGATTCTGCGTGATGAAATTATCGGGATGAATATCTTCAACAGCGTTTTTGTAGACTGTACTGCCTCAAAAGAGATAGCTGAACTGTACGAGACATTCCTGAAGCATAATATTAGCGTGGTCGCTGCCAATAAAGTGGCGGCCTCAAGCTCTTTTGACACTTATCGCCAACTGAAGGAAACCGCCCTTAGCCGGGGTGTGAAATTCCTTTATGAGACAAATGTCGGAGCAGGATTGCCGATCATCGGCACGATCAACGATCTCCGCTCGTCGGGCGACCGTATTCTTAAGATCGAAGCGGTGCTCAGCGGTACTCTGAACTATATATTCAATACCCTTTCAGCTGAGGTGCCTTTCTCTGAGGCCGTGCGTCTTGCCAAGGAATTGGGCTACAGTGAACCTGATCCACGCATCGACCTCAGCGGCATCGATGTGATGCGTAAGCTCGTGATACTTACACGTGAGGGCGGGTATAAAGTGGAGCAGGATGAAGTGGAGAGGAATTTATTTATTCCGGAGCAGCTTCTTGATGGCCCGATCGAGGATTTCTGGCGTCGCCTTCCCGAACTGGATGCCGAATTCGAAGAGAAGAGAAAGGTACTTGAATCTGAAGGCAAACGTTGGCGTTTCGTGGCAAAAATGGAAATGGGGAAAATGAGCATAGGACTTGAATCTGTTGATTCTTCACATCCTTTCTACGAATTGGAAGGCTCCAACAATATCGTGATGCTCACTACCGAACGCTACAAGAAATATCCTATGCTTATTCAGGGATATGGAGCCGGTGCAGGAGTGACGGCGGCCGGTGTTTTTGCTAATATTATCTCAACAGCCAACAACTGATGAAGCATCTTATTATATTAGGAGACGGCATGAGCGACTATCCGGTCGACAGTCTCGGAGGTAAGACACCTCTGGAGTATGCCGATACGCCTGCATTCGACCGCCTTGCTGAAATGGGTCGGTCAGGTTCGCTTGTCACGATTCCCGATGGTCTCCAGCCCGGAAGTGAAGTGGCGAATGCCACGATATTGGGCTATGACATGACGAAGGTATACGAAGGACGCGGTCCGCTTGAAGCTGCGAGCATCGGCTATGATCTGGCCTCTGATGAACTTGCATTGCGATGCAATATCATCACACTTGCAGATGGGAAGATTGTGAATCATCATGGTGGTCATCTGAAAACTGACGAGGGGAAAGAGCTCATAGAGTTTCTTGATAAGAAATTGGGATCCGATAAGGTGAAGTTTATTCAGGGTATACAATACAGGCATTTGCTGGTGATCAAAGGAGGAAGCAAATACATAGAATGTGCCCCTCCACACGACCATCCAGGAGAGAAATGGAAAGATCTTCTTGTGCGTCCTTTGGCAGATGCTCCTGCAGAAGAGGGGAGAATGACACCGCAAGCGACAGCTGATCTTATCAATAGCCTGATATTGCAATCGCAGCAGCTTTTGGCTGACCATCCTTTTAATGACGGCAGGCAGATTTCCGCCAATTCGATTTGGCCGTGGAGTGGAGGCTACCGACCCGCTATGTTTACACTGCAAGAGATGTTTCCTTCCATAAAAAGCGGAGTGGTGATAACTGCTGTCGACCTTATCCGTGGCATTGGCATATATGCCGGACTGACTCCGATAGAAGTGGAAGGTGCCACCGGACTTGCAGATACCAATTATGAAGGGAAGGCGGAGGCTGCGCTTTCAGCATTGCGGCACAACGATTTTGTGTTTCTCCATGTAGAGGCCTCTGACGAGGCAGGTCATGATGGCGATCTGCAGTTGAAATTGAAGACTATAGAGAATCTTGATCGAAGGATTGTGGGGCCCGTGCTTGAAGAAGTGTCTAAGTGGAATGAGCCGGTGGCGATCGCTCTTATGCCCGATCATGCCACACCCGTCGAATTGCGTGTCCATAAAGGAGAGCCGGTCCCGTTTACAATATGGCATAAAGGAATCTCTCCCGATGATGTCTCTTGCTATTCGGAGGCGACCTGTGCCAAAGGGGCCTTCGGCCTGCTGAGGCTCGGAGAATTCATGCAAGAGTTCATGAAATTAAAATAACAAAGTGTAAAAAGTGCGCAAATGCAATAATTCCGGCGATGAATGATCATGCATTGTGCATCAATACTTAAAGATTTATGAAGTACTACAGCACTAATCATACGGTCCCGGAAGTCACCCTCCGCGATGCAGTAGTGAAAGGACTTGCCGCCGATCGTGGCCTTTTCATGCCCGAAAGAATCAAGAAACTTCCTGAAGATTTTTTTAATAATATTAATAAACTTTCGTTGCAGGATATTGCGGTTCGTGTAGCTGAATCTTTTTTCGGTGAGGATGTTGAGCCTGCCGCATTGGAGAATATAGTAAGGGATACTCTTTCTTTTGATACTCCAGTTGTGGAGGTGGAGAAAGATATATATAGTCTTGAGCTTTTCCATGGGCCTACATTGGCGTTTAAAGATGTAGGAGCGCGATTTATGGCCCGTTTGCTGCAATATTTCATAGGGAAAGATTCCGGCGGTAAGACCGTAAATGTGCTTGTAGCTACCAGTGGCGACACAGGATCTGCGGTTGCCAACGGTTTTCTTGGCGTCGAGGGGATACATGTTTATGTGCTTTATCCCAAGGGGAAGGTGAGCCCCATTCAGGAATGTCAGTTCACTACTCTCGGAAGGAATATTACGGCTATTGAAGTAGACGGAAACTTTGATGACTGCCAAAGACTCGTAAAGAGTGCATTCCTTGACGATGAACTTAATTCTAAAATGCTCCTTACATCTGCCAATTCGATCAACGTCGCCCGTTTCCTGCCTCAGGCATTTTATTATTTCAGTGGCTATGCTCAAGTGAAGGCCAAAGGGAAAGGTGAAGATGTGGTGGTATGTGTGCCGAGTGGTAATTTCGGCAATATCACGGCCGGATTGATTGCCCATAAGATGGGACTCCCTGTCAAGAGGTTTATTGCCGCCAACAATGCCAACGACATTTTCTATAATTATCTTCAGACAGGAGAATACAATCCTAAAGCAAGTGTGCAGACTCTCGCCAATGCTATGGATGTGGGGGATCCAAGTAATTTTGCCCGAGTTCTGGAGCTATATGCCGGAAAACATGAAGTAATTGCTTCATTGATAGATGGCGCTGCTTTCAGCGACTCTCAGATAGCTGATGCGATGAAGAAATGCTACGAAAAGACCGGTTACGTTCTTGATCCGCATGGAGCTTGCGGATATCTGGCATTGAAACAGCTTTTGAAAGAAGGGGAGACCGGGCTTTTCCTCGAGACTGCTCATCCGGCAAAATTCCATGACACTGTTGTCGGGATAGTCGGTAAGGAAATTGATATTCCTGAGCGACTTCAGGACTTTATGAAAGGGGAGAAGCAGTCAGTGGCCATGTCTTCAGATTTTCCCGATTTCAAAAGTTATCTGCTTGCCCATTCCAAAGACTAAGAATTCCTCTCATAAAAAAAATCAGAGTCACCGGCGACCCCGGGCGACTCTGATTTTTTAAGTAGCTAATGAAAATTAATTTATCACATATGCTTTGATTCAATTTTCGTAAGAAAGTTGAGAATGATAAAGCGCGTAAACCATTTATCGGTCTATAATCATAATGTCGTGGTCAGTTTCGGAATGTTGGTATCAATCCAGTTAAATCTATTGATATAATTCCGTTTCATTCTTTCTACACTCTCTGAATGAGACAATTTTTCATCTCCATTCACTTTCTTTGTAATTGGCCAAATAGAGCAATCATACACTGAGGATTCAGATATGTCATTTGCAATTGTCTGAATATGATCAGGAATAGTGGCCAGAGATGCTTTAGAAGCCGACCATCTTTCCTTTACTCTATTTATGAATTCAGGGTAAGTGAAAAGATATCGATACCATATCGCGCCTTTTATTCGCCAACCATCTGCTGTGTTATATGTGTCCCAATCAAAATCCCAGCCGGGACCGGCATAAAGTTTGCCGTTACGCTTCTTATACATATAGCTGGATTTTGGATGATTAGGTTCCCAATTGCACGTAAGTTCATTAAGAAGCCACCAGTCAATAAAGGAATCAATGTCAATCATGGATTCAATCACTGAGTAATCGGTATGTTTGTCTAACTTCAATTCTACATCGTTGAAGTAATTCTTCATGTAATTGTATTGTGCAGGTTGAAGGACATCTTCGTCAGGATCTTTAAAATTGACAGGTAAGTTTAAGATGTTTGACTTAAACTTATTCACTTCATCATAATTCTTGTCAAGTTCAATAAGGTAACCTCCTGAAATGGATTCCCCTTCGATATCGGATCCCGACATTTCGTCGATGTTCACTCTGTTTTTGTCTACTTTGATCTGCTCGCAAAGGTAATAATTACCCAAAAATTTGCCATTAAAGACGACATCTACGAATTTCCCCTTCGGAGTCCATTCCAATCCGGACAATCTTCTTCCAATTTCAAGGCTCACTTCATTTCTTATGTTGGTTCGGTCGAGCCAATTGGCGAGCAGACACCATCTCTTATGCTTTGGCATACCGAGCACCTCCGACTTTTTGTCAAGTTTTATTGCATAAGGTTTTTTTGGATATTGCCAGGTGGAGTTTCCGCGCCCTTTCATTTGAGATGAAGAGAAGATATTGTCATACTCCCCGGCATTAGCTATTTGAATTGTGCAATTCTTCACCCAATCCTCCTTGCTTACAATTGGAGCGGGGGTATTGATATAGAGAATCGGAAGATTGGAATAATATGCAATCAGTGTATATTCCCTCGTTGCTCCATTGAATGAAGCGGTCAGCTTCACCGGTTGCGACAGGTCTAATGTCTTGGGATTCTCTACATTCCCTACGAAAATATCTGAATTGGTGTCAAACTCTGCGGCTATCTCGGAAGTCTTTGATCCATAAGGAAGTTTTATATGGAAAGTATTTCCATCAGTTCTGATAGCTTCCAATCCGCCGATTGTGATGCCATAGATATGAGGATGAGTGTCAAATGCGACTGTCATTGGAGAAGAATATATCTTCACGGGATTCCCTTGTCTGTCTGTCGTTGTCAATACAAGGGCTACGATTTCTTCTCCGTCAGCGTCAATTGCATCAGCCTGCACGGTCACTGTATACTGTCCATAGATACGGGTTCCATCCTCATTTAAAGAGGGAACTACATCAGTTATATGGTAAGCAGTGGGGCAAGTAATATAAGAATCCGGATCGCCTGCTCTGCTCGCTACGATTTGATCCAGTTGCAGATTTGGATTTTCTCCGTCAAATGTAAAAAAGATATAGGAGTCTGTAGGGTTTATCTGGAAATCAAATTTTGCAGTCAATTCTTTTCCTGAGATATTCAGCTGGTCGGTCAGCAAAGTGATGCTTGTGGGATATTGCACATCCAGATTATATCGCAATTCGGTGTTGTCTGCCAAGGTCAGGATGATCTGCCTCTTGGATTGATCTTCTACAATAGATTGGAGCATACTTGCCGGATTGGATGTGTAGGATGTAAGAATTGACTCTATTATTGTGTCAGGTGAGTCTTGCTTATACAGATCATATACGTATTTGCCATCAATGAGAGTTACCTTTATGCCAATTCCGGAGTTTTCGATTGCAGAGACAGGATTTTCTGACTGGTCGATAATATTAGAGAATGAAGAGCCTTCATCGTAAGATACATTCCAATATCCGTCCGGATCTACTTTTAAGATCGGGGTCACTCCATCATTGCTGTTTTCATTGTCATTATCATGTGGAAGCGTGATTGAAGGTCTGTTGGTGAATGTTATAAGATATCCTTGCGCATCTTGGGAAATATATGCTATGGTATCTCCGGAATCATAGGCATCTTGAAGATTGTTGATGGCTTCTTCTATGGCTGTAGGTTCCTCCGGGGTGATATCAATATCATTATGATCCCTGCATGATGCAAGAATTAGAAGTGTAAATACAAGTGATGAAAAAAAGATTCGATTTGTTATTGAATGCATAGTTAGTTCGGTATAAGAAATTAAAAAACGATCCGCAGATGGAATCTCATTAGATTTCAATGCAAAATTAAAAAAAAAAAACTTATTATGCAAATCATGATTTTCAAAGAGGCCCTATTTCTTTTAAGTAGCTAATGAAAATTTATTTATTAAGTAGCTCGCAAAAATTAATGATATGATAAATGCGAGATAATTTTGC
>CAMWJD010000102.1 GCA_947174515.1 uncultured Porphyromonadaceae bacterium | reverse complement strand
CCGCGACCTCCGGCGTGACAGGCCGGCATTCTAACCAGCTGAACTACCGCACCAAATACCCTTTTCAGGAGCGCATCATGAGTTTTGCCTCATTTGCGAGTGCAAAATTACAACTTTTTTTCGGAGTATGCAAATTTTCATGCAATTTTTTTTGAAAAAAATTATGAAACCGGTAAAATCGTGGAAAATCATCGCCGATAATTGTTATTAATATATGATTCTTGATTGCCATACACATCGGAATGCGCCTGCGCCCGACGCAATAATATCGACATCGCCGATAGGATTTGTTTCGCAGTGCGATCAGGCTTGGTCTACAGGTCTTCATCCCTGGGACCTTGGCCTCTATTGTGACGACAATCTTCGAATAAAAGATGAAATCTGGGTGGAGCTTGTGGCCGCGGCTGCATCCCCCGATGTGGTGGCGATAGGGGAGTGCGGCATCGATCTTACTCATGGCGCCCTTCTTGCAACTCAGATGCTCGCCTTCCGAAAGCAGGCTCTTTTGGCGGAAAGACTCGGGAAACCACTTATTATTCACGCTGTAAAAGCTCATGACATAATCGTCGGGATGAAAAAAGATCTCGGGCCTGAGCAGCCGTGGATTATTCATGGCTTTCGCAATAAGCCTACAATTGCTGAGATCTATCTTAAGGCCGGTTGCTGGCTGAGTTTTGGCGAGAAATTCAGTCCGGAAGCCCTTGATATAACTCCGCTTGACAGGATCTTGGCAGAAACTGATGAGTCATCGCTTTCGATCAATTCAATCATCATGCGTCTTGAGGAATCTTCACAAAAAAATCTCCTGGATGCAATTATTGCCAACGGTAATATTTTCAAACCGGGGTTTCAATAACAATAAAATATGAAAAAATCTATTCTTCTATTGGCATTTCTGACGAATATCAGTTTTCTCTCTCATGGGCTTCGACTTGAACCGATAAAATACGGTGATATGGAAAACTGGGTTACCCGCAATATTACAGAATCAAAAATAATCGGAGGCAAAGGAAAGACTCTTTATGAAATAGCTCCCAAAGCTACTGTCAACGGAAACAAGGCATACCGCAACACAGGGGGGTCGCCATGGGCTAACTCAAATGCCTACGCGAAAGTGTGCGGTGTGGTGAAGGGTTCCAATACAGTATCCCCGGCGCAGCGTGGCGGAAGCACCGTGGCAAAATGTGAGGCGAAGATGGAAGAAGTAAAAGCTCTCGGTGTCGTCAACATGGATGTGATGGTGGCTGGCTCCATTTTCCTCGGACAGCTTTTCGAGCCTGTCACCTCCACTAAAGGAGCATTCTCCAAAATGGAGATGGGAATCCCATACACCAAGCGACCTAAGGCGCTGGTGTATGATTATGAGATTGTTATGCCGAAAGAGAATACCCGTACCAAAGCCACCGGATTTAGCAAGCAGAAGACACTCCAAGGGCGTGATAATGCCGAAGTGTATGTATTGCTGCAACGCAGATGGGAAGATGAAAACGGCAACATTTATGCCAAGCGTGTAGGCACGGGGCGTGAAAGATACAACAAATCGATACCATGGACAAAGAAACATGAGCTTCCGATACATTATGGAGACATAACTAAAGAAACATTCTATAAGTCTTGGATGGGACTTCTCGACGGCGAAAAGGCATATTACGCAAGAAACTCAAAAGGAAAGCTCGTCCCGGTCCATGAGGTCGGATGGGATTCTCCGGATGCGACGCCAACACATGTGCTTGTGATGGCATCAGCCTCATGCGGAGAACCTTTCATAGGAACCGAGGGCTTGACTCTCTACATCGACAATATCAACTTTGGATTCTGATAATAGCAATCCGGGTATTGGCCCAATCAGACTAATTTTCCCAATAAAAGAAAGGACACTTAAAAAAAGAAAAGATTATGAAAATTGCAATAATAGGTTACGGTAAAATGGGGCATATGATAGAGCGCATAGCTCGTGAACGAGGCCACGAGATAAGCGTCATAATAGACGCCGACAATTTAGCGGACATTGACTCCAAGGCTTTCCGCAAGTCAGACGTCGCAATAGAATTTTCCCGGCCTGACACAGCCGTCAACAATCTTCTCCGTTGCTTTTCAGCCGGAGTCCCCGTGGTGTGCGGCACCACCGGGTGGCTTGATTCCCTCGACGCCGTGAAGTCAGTATGCGAAAGTGGCAAGGGCGCCATGCTCTATAGCTCCAACTTCTCGATAGGAGTAAATATCTTTGAAGCTGTAAGCCGCTATCTCGCAGGGATTATGAATTCGTATCCCCAATATACCCCTTCGATGGAGGAAGTGCATCACATTCATAAACTCGATCACCCATCGGGAACTGCCATTACAATAGCAGAAGAATTAATAGCAGTATCCAACAAAGTCGACGGCTGGAAAGAAACACCTGAATATGAAGAAATCTCAGAAAATTCAGAGAATGACCAACCTACAGCTGACAACTCGAAAACTCTCTTTATCTCCCACCGAAGAGAGGGTGAAGTTCCCGGAATCCATACGGTAATGTGGGATTCTCCGCAAGACACCATAACAATTTCGCACTCAGCAAAAAGTCGGGAAGGCTTTGCCCTCGGAGCAGTCCTTGCAGCCGAATGGCTGGCAGAAAAATGTAAGAAATTTTCAGTGGGACCTCTCAAGATTGGTTCCGGTCAGACCGGTTTCTTCACGATGAAAGACATGCTGAAATTTTAAATTCAGTCCCCTCTTCGATTAATCCCCCCCTTCCCCTTAAGGGGTTAGGAAGGGTTCTTATGCAATAACTTAACGGCAATCTCGTTATCATTATTATGAACTCATTTATTTCTGACCTTAGCGAACGACTGAAAAAAGTGCGTCCTACCCGTTGGGTGCGCTTCGGCATAGTGTCTATCATATTCTTCCTGTGGGTAATCTGGATGCAAAATCCATGGCTCCTGCTGATCTGGCTTCTGCTCGTCGATATTTATATTACGGGCTATATCCCCTGGACCTGGTGGAAAAAGACCAAGGAGCCGGTCCGTACCATATTTTCGTGGATAGATGCCATCGTATATGCACTTGTTTTAGTCTACTTCATCTTCGCGTTCATTGGCCAGAACTACAAGATTCCGTCATCCTCGCTTGAGAAATCTCTGCTTGTCGGTGATTATCTGTGGGTCAACAAGACAATCTACGGTCCACGTGTGCCGCAGACTCCTCTGCATTTTCCTCTTGCCCAACACACTCTCCCTTTAGTAAACACCAAGAGTTACATTGATGAGCCACAGTTGAAATATCATCGTCTTGCCGGCATGCGCAACATCGAACGCGGCGACATTGTGGTTTTCAACTATCCAAACGGTGACACAGTCGCCACAAAAGTTCCAAATCCCGACTACTACCAAATATGCTATGAACTGAGCAGACGCGGCATTGATGATCCTAAAGCATATATTGAAGCCAACAAGGCAATGTTCGGAGATATTGTAGTGCGTCCCGTCGACCGTCGTGAAAACTACGTCAAGAGGGCTATCGGACTCCCCGGCGAGCGCCTCAGTATAAAAGATGACGTGATTTACATAAACGGCAAGCCGATAGAGGATGCGGAGAATGTACAGTTCAACTATGTCATCCCTGTCAAGAGCCCGATATCCCTTGATAAATGGCAGTCGATCGGTGTGCGTGCGGAAGACCACGGTAACGCTCCGATATCTGTAGATGGTATTCCTTTCATGTTTTATGACGTACCACTCACTAAAGAGGCCAAGGCTATCGTAGAAACATGGCCTGAAGTCGACGGAGAACTGATCAAGGAATCAAAAACCGGATTCTATGATCTCGGCGGAATGTTCCCGCTTGGCAACAATTATGGCTGGACACGTCCCGATATGGGCGAGATCTGGATTCCAAAGAAGGGGAGCACTCTTAAGCTTACTCTCCGGAATCTTCCTATATATGAACGCGCGATCCGCGCATATGAGGGCAATGACCTCCAGGTGAAAGACGGAAAGATATACATCAACGGAAAGGAGACAGACAAGTACACGTTCAAGATGGATTATTACTGGATGCAGGGCGACAACCGCGACCGCTCGGCTGATTCCCGATACTGGGGATTTGTTCCTGAAGACCATATCGTAGGAAGTCCGATGTTCATTCTTGCTTCGTTTGATGAAGAAAAGGGCCTTTTCGATGGCAAGATCCGCTGGAACAGGATTTTGCGCAATGCCAATCCGGACAAGGATTCCAAATGGAAATGACTCCGGAAACGATCCCTCCATATCTTGCTTCCACACTGTGGCTTCAGGGCAGGGTAGGCCATAAGCAGCTTAAGACACGCGACTTTACCCGCACCCTCATTGAATCAAACTCTTCGGAAGGAATTGTGCTGACAGTTCCTATAGTCGGCGGATCATCAGCGGTAAAACGCCTTATGCCGGAGGATCTTGAGGTATCGGCCCATGGATGTTGGACGCGGATTCACCTCGGAGCCATAGAGGCGGCTTATGGGAGGGAACCGTATTTCCAGCATCTTTTCCCGCAAATAGCGGAGGTTGTCGAATGTTGTCCGCAACAACTTGCCCGTCTCAATGTTCTATTATATGAGAAGATGATGGAATTTCTTGATTATTCCGCCACTATCGGAGATGTCAGGAAGTTGCGTGAGAGCAATCCGGAAAGATGCGCTGACATCACCCGAAGGCTTGAGGCAAAAATTAATACCGCACATTCGTATATCGAATCCCTGATGCGCTTCGGACGTGACGCCATCTTTCTCCTATGAATTGAATTATGAATTGTGCATTATGAATTATGCATTGCGATTAATATTGACCGTGATTCTGTCTGTCGCCGCCTTTGGAAGTCGCGCTGATGTGCCTGAAATTCCTGAATACAAGGGTGAATTGAAAGTCAAGGTCAATCCGGTCAAAGGTTTCTACCGTTTCGTTGATGAATACGGCGACACTGTCCGCATGACTATTTTCAAGGACTTCTACGTGTATCCGCCAATGAAATTCAAGAATAAGAAACAGGAAGACTTTTATTGGAAGACAGTGCGTGACGTGCGCAAGACTCTTCCATATGCCAAGCTTGCATTCGCCACACTATGCGAGACTTACGAATATATCCTCACCATCCCTGATGAAAAGACACGTGAAAAGCACCTCAAGCGCCTTGAAAAAGATATTTTTGAGCAATATAAACCGGTAGTGAAGACGATGACAAAAAATCAGGGCAAAATTCTACTTAAACTCATCAACAGGGAGACCGATCAAAGCTCTTTTAGCATCGTCAAGGCCTTCTTAGGTAGTTTCAGAGCCGGATTTTGGCAGACATTCGGGAAATTTTTTGGAATGAACATGAAAGCCGGATTTCACCCGGATTCAAACAAAGACGATGCCATGATAGATCGGATCGCCTTCCTGATCGAACAGGGCCAGCTCTAAGAAGTTCAGGGGGCCTAAGACCGGGCTGCCAGAAGAGTCGCTTGCCCATCAAGAGCAAATGAATTCATGACTGCAGGTAGAAGCACCGTCTCACCCCTGTTCAAAGTCATGTCGCCATTGTCATACTTTATCTTGACTTCACCTTCCAGACACATCAGGACTGTAAAGGAAGAATCGTCGTATGCAAACTGTTTTTCCCCATCTATCATAAGACGATAGACAGTGAAATGATCACATTCAGCGATCTTGACATCATCTTTTGCATGATCGGGAGTGGCTGAACGATAATCTTTATAATAAGTGTAGTCAATCGCATCTTTGGCCAAATCAGTATGCAGTTCGCGCGTGTTGCCATCGGCATCACGCCGGGCATAGTCATAGATCCGATAGGTGATGTCGCTTGACTCCTGAATTTCGGCAAGTAGGTTGCCGGCTCCGATAGAATGTACGCGTCCGGCAGGCAGAAAGTAGACATCTCCCGGATGTGAATCATGAATTGCAAGCGTTTCTTCTATTGTATTGTCCAATACTCTTTTTACATATTCTTCCGGCGTCATCTGTCGGTTGAGTCCGGAATATATCTTGGCATTGTTCTCAGCCTCTATTATATACCACATCTCGCTCTTCCCCCTGCTTCCATGACGGGCCATTGCAAGCGCATCATCGGGATGGACTTGCACCGATAGATTGTCTTTGGCATCAATCAGTTTCACGAGAAGAGGGAATTTACCGCCATATCTGGTCATTACATTTTTCCCTACCAGTTCCGAGCCAAATTTTTCAATAAGCTCAGTGATGAGCATACCTTTATAGGAACCCTCTGACACGATGGATTCATGACCTTGCACTTCCGATATCTCCCAGCTTTCCCCAATATTGGGTTCCGTCTGGCTGATACCCTTATATCTGCATATCTTTTCACCACCCCAAATCACACTTTTTAGATAAGGAGCGAATCGAATAGGTTCCTTCTTAATCATATTATTTTATATCTGTCTCTGAAAGAGACAACGAATAATCACCCTAAGATATTGCCTTGCCGGGTCTAAGTTTTGAAAAAGCGGTCCCGACACGTGTCCATATCATCAAATATCAAACAAGATGGGCTGTCAACGCGTTATAATCCTAAAGGGGATACATCACCCCAAAACCAATCTAATTCCACGATTATGAAAAAGAATTCCACTGCAAGGCCTTCGAAAAGAATGCGTAAGGCCGAACTTCAAAATAAGATATTGGCTTTTCTCGAAAAAGAAAACCGCCAGGCCTTCAACTATAAACAGATAGCTTTCGCAATTGATGCTCAAGACTTCAAGATGGATGTCATAAATCTCCTTGAAGAACTTGCCGCCAATGATGTGATTCAGGAAATAGGCCTCGGAAAATATAAGGCACCTTCCAATCGTGGTTCTGAAAATATCGGCACGTTTATTCGCCGCTCCAACGGGAAGAACGCCGTTCTTATCGATGATGAGCAGATAATGGTGGCAGAACGCAATTCCATGCATGCGCTCAACGGCGACAGAGTGCGCGTGATGATTTCCGCGGCCCGAAAGGGTGTGGAGCCGGAAGCGCAGGTGCTGGAGATCATCGAGGCAAAAGATCAGGTATTCATCGGCGAACTTATAGTCGACCGTCACGGCGCGCGCCTTGTGCCTGACTCAAAATTTCTGGCGGCGGACATCATTCTCAACCGCAATAAACTTAAAGGGGGCAAGACAGGGGATAAGGCTATCGCACGCATCACAATATGGAAAGACGAAGAGATGTGCCCCCGCGGAGAGATTGTAGACATACTTGGAAAGAAAGGTGAGAATAACGCTGAGATGCATGCGATACTCGCGGAATTCGGTCTGCCATATAAGTATCCGGAGAATGTGGAGAAAGCTGCCGACAAGATTGGCGCAGGCATAACGCCCGAGGAAGTGGCGAAGCGTGAAGATTTCAGGGGGATCACCACATTCACCATCGACCCGCGCGACGCAAAGGACTTTGACGATGCCCTTTCCATCCGCACTCTAGCCAACGGCAATTATGAGGTGGGTGTCCACATCGCGGATGTGACCCACTATGTAACTCCCGGAAGTATTATTGACAAAGAGGCTCAGAAACGCGCCACATCAGTATATCTTGTCGACCGCACCATCCCGATGCTTCCCGAACACCTCAGCAACGGCATATGCTCACTCCGCCCGGATGAAGAGAAGCTTACTTTTTCAGCCATATTCGAACTTGATAAAAAAGCGAATGTGGTAAATTGCCGCATCGGCCGCACGGTAATCAAGAGCGACCGGCGCTTCACATATGAAGAGGCTCAGGAGCGGATTGAGACCGGCAAGGGAGATTATGCAGCAGAAATATTGATACTTAATGAACTGGCCCAGCAATTGCGCAAGCGCCGTTACGACAACGGGGCACTGGAGTTTGACCGCGCCGAAGTGCGTTTCGACATTGATAAGGATGGAAAGCCGGTAAGTGTATATTTCAAGGAGTCAAAAGAAGCCAATAAGCTCATCGAGGAATTCATGCTCCTCGCAAATATTGCAGTTGCGGAAAAGATAGGAAAGGTGCCGAGGGGAAAGAAAGCAAAGACATTCGTGTATCGTGTGCATGACAATCCGGACGCTGAAAAACTGGCAAATCTGAGCAGTATTGCCGCGCGCTTTGGTTTCAAGATCAATGCAGAAGGGAAATCGACTCAGGTCAACAAGAGCCTTAATAAAATGCTGAAAGATGTGAAAGGGCGTGGGGAAGAGAATATGCTTTCAATGCTTGCCATCCGCTCGATGGCGAAGGCTATATACACCACCGACAACGTCGGCCATTATGGACTTGCCGTGCCATACTACACCCACTTCACGTCTCCCATACGCCGATATCCCGACATGATGGTGCACCGCCTTCTTGAGCGTTATGCTGATGGAGCAAGATCAGTAGATAAAATCAAACTTGAAGACCAGTGTAAACATTCTTCCGACATGGAACAGCTCTCCGCGAATGCCGAACGAGCTTCAATACGCTATAAGCAAGTGGAATATATGAAGGAGAGACTTGGAGAAATCTATGAAGGTGTAATCTCAGGAGTTACGGAATGGGGAGTCTATGTGGAGCTTGACGAAAATATGTGTGAGGGACTTGTGCCCGTGCGCGACCTTGCAGATGATTATTATGACTATGACGAGAAGAATTATTGTCTGACAGGACGCAAGACACACAAGAAATACACTCTCGGCGACCGCGTGAAAGTGCAGGTGGCGCGTGCCGATCTTGACAAGAAGCAGCTTGATTTTGCCCTCCTCTCAGACGATGGCAACCCCAATAAGCCGTTGAAGGAACAGAACAAGAAGCATGGACGAAACCAACCCAATACTAAATCCAAAAAAATAAAAAATCGTTAAAAGATTTGGTCGGGTCAGAAAAAAGTTGTAATTTTGCACTCGGATGAGTCCTCCACGACCAGCTCCCCGTGAATCCCCCAGATCTTGACCGAAGCAAGGGTAGC
>CAMWJD010000101.1 GCA_947174515.1 uncultured Porphyromonadaceae bacterium | reverse complement strand
TTCTCAATTCTCAATTAGAAAAAATTCTCAATTCTCAATTCTCAATTCTCAATTAGAAAAAATTCTCAATTCTCAATTCTCAATTCTCAATTATTAAATTAACTCAATATTATGAACAAACGATTTTTTTTAGCCTTGGGAGCGGCTTTGGCAATAGTGCCGACTGTCTCAGCCCAACGTGTGACTGATAATCTCGGTCGCGGACTTGTGGCTCTGAAGACAGATGGAGGTATCTTTTGCTCATGGCGTATCAATGCCGACGAATGGGACGGCACTGAATACAACATCTACCGCGGCTCCACAAAACTCAACAGCACACCGCTGAAAGTCTCTAACTTTACTGATGCGTCAGGATCGCTTAATGATTCCTACACCGTGAAGGCGGTGGTCAACGGTCGCGAGTCTGATGCTTGCACTCCCGTCAAACCGTGGGAAAAAAATTACACAGTCATCAAGCCTAAACACGCATCTGAAATAAAAGCCGGACTCGTTCCTAACGATGCTACCGTGGCCGACGTGGATGGCGACGGAGAACTTGAGATCCTGATGAAATACGACAACCAGGCTTCAAGCTATAGTAAAGGTGACAATGGTATTTTCACCGTCGTCGAATGTCTGGAGATGGACGGAACCGTGAAATGGTGGATCAACTTCGGCCCCAACATCGGTGACTTCCAAAACAATGAAATCAACATCATCGCCACCGACTGGGATCAAGACGGAAAAGCGGAAGTGGTATTCCGCGCTGCCGACGGCACCGTTATCCATCAAGCCGACGGCACCACATTCACTGTGGGCGATGCTTCTATCAACTACCGTGGCACGGGCGATGACTTCCCCTCGGGCCAATGGTTCATTCACTGGGGTAAGGAATACCTTGTGTATGCAAATGGCGAGACCGGCAAACCCTACGAATGTATCGACTATCCTCTCATGCGTGTGGAACCGGAAAACAACCCCGGTAATATCCTGAGCGGAAGCGCCTACGATAGTCTTGTAGATAAAGAATGGGGCGACGGCTACGGTCACCGCTCATCTAAATATTTCTTCGGGGCCCCTTATCTCGACGGCCGCAAGCCAAGCCTTTTCCTCGCGCGCGGCATCTACACCAAGCATAAGATGATCGCTTACGATATTGACCCTGTCAATCATAAACTCGTGGAGCGCTGGCGCTGGAATAGTCCCGGAGCAGGCCCATGGCAAGGTCAGGGCTACCACAATTTCGGAATCGCTGATGTCGACTGGGATGGTCGCGATGAAATTGTCTACGGCTCGATGGTGATCGACGACAACGGTTATGGACTTTCTACCACCGGTCTCGGACACGGTGACGCCCAGCACTGCGGCGATTTCGACCCATACACCCACGGTCAGGAGATATTCGCCTGCAACGAGGATAATCCCAACAATAACTTCCGTGATGCGACCACTTCCAAGATTTATTACCGCACTACGGGTGGTAACGACGACGGTCGCTCCAACATGGGCAACTTCATCGATGAGTATCCCGGTGCCGAAGGGCTTTCTTCACGCGACAATGCAATCATCAGCGGCGCTTCTCATAAGGCAGTGATCGGCGACAGCAAATCTACTGTCTCTATCACGCAGAACTACCGCGTCTACTGGGACGGTGACCTTTGCGATGAGTCGTTCGACTACAGTGCCGGTAAGAATACCGCCGGTGCCATCTACAAGGCTAAGCAAGGCAGGATCGCTCTCCTCGAAGGCAGTAAGACCAACAACGACACTAAGGGAACGCCATCTTTTCAGGGCGATATTCTCGGCGACTGGCGCGAGGAATACATAATGCGCGATAAAGACAACAATATCTGCATTTACACCACTGACTATCCTACTGAATACCGCATATACTCGCTGTGGTATGATCATCAATATCGCAATGCGATGAACTGGCAGATGTGCGGCTACAATCAGCCTCCTCACGTGAGCTTCTGGCTCAGCGCGTTCGAGGACATCACCGTGCCCCCGGCTCCGCTTACCATGACAGGCCGCACTGAAGTTGCCGACAACGGCACTATCGATGCTTCGCTCAACGGCAAGCACGTGATCGTCTGCGAGACCGGCAACATGACTCTCTCAGCCGGCGACGGCGTGGCGCCCGCTATTCTCACTGTCAACACTCCGACATGGGTGGAAGGTCACGACGATAACGATAGAATCACGACAAAAACCTTTACCCATACCATCACTTCAGGTTCTTTCGGTGGCGACATGCGCCTCGTGAAGCAGGGCGACGGCAAACTCGTTTTGCCGGAAGGCACCCACTCTTATAGCGGAAAGACTGAGGTCTGGGCCGGCACCATCGCTGCCGAAGGAGAACTGACCAACTCTTCGATTTGGCTTAACCGTTTCGCGGTGCTTGAGACTTCTTCGCTCAAGGCTCCTAAGGGAATTGATATGAAATATGCATCTGTGCTTCGTCTTGGCGACAATAATGCACCCGGAAATATCTCTACCGGTGATCTCAACCTCGGTTTCGGTGCTATCCTGGAACTGGATGTGTTCGCCGACGGCACGATCGACGGTGTCAATGCCTCCAGGCTCACTATCGAGAAGAAAGACTGGGTAAATGGTCCGGATTATCTCCAGCCTATAATCAAACTTACCGGCCATGTCGGTGACGATGCGTTCTCTCTCCCTTCCGGTAAATATATGATTGGCGAGATCGGTCAGATTGTAGGCGATCTTTCTGATATAATCATCCTCGGTATCGATGAGATGAAGAAAGAGTTCGTTTACGAAGACGGAAAACTTTATATCAACCTGCAGGCTTATGACTTTGGTACCAAGACTTGGACCGGTGCCGAAAACGCTCTCTGGGATCTTGACAATTCTGCATCTTTCTCCAATAAGGAGACCGGCCTTGCTGATGTGTTCGTTCCGGGCGATGAGGTGATTTTCGATGATTCCGCTGCTGATACCGACATCACTATCGATGGCCGTCTTAAACCGTCGAGCGTGACGTTCAGCAACAACGATAAAGACTATACGCTCTCCGGCGAAGGTCAGATAGTAGGACCTGCGAAACTTGTGAAGGAAGGATCAGGAACTCTTACCATTAATAATATAAATAACTATACGGGCGGCACATACATCAAGGGTGGAAAACTCGTGGCAGGCGTATTCTCCAATAACATCGGCAACGATTTAGGAGCCCTTTCGGATGTGAACTCGCGTATATACATGAGCAACGATGCTGTTCTCTCCGCCAGTGCGTCAGGTACTCTCGGCCAACCTGTCAGTGTTACCTCCGGCAATGCGGTCATTGAAGTGCCCTCAGGGGTTACTCTCGTCACTACCCGTGGTGTCGGCGCGGCAGGTGTAGGGCAGAAACTCATCAAGCGCGGTGCCGGTACGCTGAGTCTCGACGGTGGAAGCACCGTGACTCGTCTTGTGATCGAGGAAGGCACTGTCAACGCTTCCGAGTCAGGAAATGTGGTGACTGTTCCAAAGACTGTTGAATTTGTCAACGGTGTTCTCAGGGATCCCGACACTATGTACTCATACAGCACCAACCCGACAAACTATTATGTGGCGGCCGGCAACAAGGGTACACTCTATTTTGACTCACGTTGCACTTACACCGGAAAACTTACCGGTGCCGGAACATTCTCGATTTTTGCTACCAACGTTCGCACTGATCTCACGGGCGACTGGTCCGGTTTTGAAGGTGAAGTGGTCTGCGGAATACAAAAGACCAGTAATTACGATCCTGATTTGAAGTGGGACAACAATTATGGCATGCCGAAGGCTACGCTCAATATCCCTGCCAACGTCACTTTCAATGCTCAGTCTTATAATGTTGCCCTCGGTGCCCTTAAAGGAAACGGTACCTACTACGGTACGGGCAATCTCACTATCGGCACCGATGATAAGGATACCAATCTCTCGGCTAAATTCTCCGGCCGACCGAAAGTGGTGAAGATCGGCAAGTGCGATCTCTCGCTCTCTAAGCTCATTGACGGCATCGCAAGCTTGAATGTTACCGACGGCTCTATCTCCCTGACTGCATCCAAGTCGCCCTACAACACGTCATTCCTTGAAGCTCCCCTCGTTGTGGAAGGAAATGCCATGCTCCGCGGTCGCGGCACTGTCGGTGACATCACGGTTTCCGGTAACGGTCTGGTTGAACCGGGTTATTATTCCGAGTCTTCTCCCCACCACTATGGTCCGATCTTCTCTACAGGGAATGTCACATTTAATCCCGGCACTACCCTGAGCCTCTACATCCGCGTCGCAGGAAAGAACAACGACTGCTCTTATATGGATGTGAAGGGTACCCTCAGCATCAACGGTGCTGTGAAGGTGACCGTGAATAAGGATTATGTCCCGGCTGTCGGCGACCAATTCCAGCTTTGGAAAGCCGGAACTTTCAACGGAAATCCCGCTATCGAGCTTCCTGCTCTTCCTGCCGGATTTGAATGGGATGCTACCGGCCTCAAGGATGGCTCCGGTATCCTGAAAGTGATTGAAGGCAGTGGCGTGACCACGATCGGCGACTCTGCTGAAGTTACTTGTAAAGTATATGACGCTATGGGTGTTTGCTTCGGCTCGGTAGAGACCGCAAAAGCCAATGTTGCGGTTGCAGTGAAAGATCATCTTCATCTCCCTGCCGGCATCTATATCCTCGTGCTCGAGGCTGACGGCGCCGTAGAGACTATGAAACTTCAGTTCTAAAACCCCCCGGCTCCCCGAAAGGGGGAGGGGTAGATACTCCAAAAGGGATGCACCTGCCGGTGCGTCCCTTTTTTCAGATTCCGGATTCCAGAGTTCTCATTAGTCTTATTAGTCTTATTAGTCCTATTAGTCTTATTGGTCTTATTAGTCTTATTAGTCTTATTAGTCCTATTGGTCCTATTAGTCCTATTAGTCCTATTGGCCCTATTAGCCCTATTAGTCTTATTAGTCCTATTGGCCCTATTAGTTAAAAAAAATTTGCCTGAGCAAATTTTTTTTTGTATTTTTGTGCAAATTGCAAAATTATGGCCGAAATCGACAATACCGACAACAAAATCAATGAAGAAGAACTCATGAGTGAGGGTCTGGCAGGAATCATCGAAACTCCCGAAGACAGGCATCTTGAGGAAGAGGCGGCAGCCGATATCCCCCGGGAAGCAACTCAATCTTACAAAATCCCCGGAGCAAGCGACAAGAAACATCAGCTGTCAGGGATGTTCAAAAACTGGTATCTTGAGTATGCAAGCTATGTCATTCTCGAACGCGCCGTCCCGCATATCGAAGACGGCCTGAAACCTGTGCAGCGCCGTATCCTCCATACCATGCAGACACTCGACGATGGCCGTTTCAACAAGGTGGCTAATATTGTCGGTAGCACCATGAGCTATCACCCCCACGGTGATGCATCCATCGGTGATGCTCTCGTCCAGCTCGGACAAAAGGAAATGCTCATCGACACGCAAGGAAACTGGGGAAATATACTCACGGGCGATTCCGCCGCCGCGCCCCGTTACATAGAGGCGCGTCTCAGCGAACTCGCTCTTGAAATCCTTTTTTCTCCCAAAATCACCGACTGGCAACCCAGCTACGACGGCAGAAAGAAGGAACCCGTGACCCTCCCCGTAAAATTCCCTCTCCTCCTCGCTCAAGGCGTCGAGGGTATCGCTGTCGGTCTCAATAGCAAGATACTTCCCCATAATTTCAACGAAATCACGGAGGCTGCCATTTCCTATCTGAAGGGTGAGCCATTCTCTCTTTTTCCCGATTTTCAGACCGGCGGCCTGATGGACGCTTCCCGCTACAACGACGGAGCTCGCGGCGGACAGATCAGGGTCAGGGCTAAGATTGAGAAAATTGACAATAAGACCCTGGCTATCCGCGAACTCCCTTTCGGCAAGACTACCGCCACCCTCATCGATACTATCCTGAAGGCTATGGAAAAAGGGAAAATCAAGGTGCGTAAGGTCGACGACAACACTTCCGCCAACGCGGAGATCATCGTTCATCTCGCCCCCGGGGCCTCCAGCGACAAGACCATCGATGCGCTTTATAGCTTCACCGACTGCGAAGTGTCCATTTCCCCCAATTGCTGCGTGATCTGGGACAAAAAACCCCATTTCCTCTCCGTCAGCGATGTGCTGCGTTTCTCTGCCGACCGCACTAAGGAACTCCTTCACCGTGAACTGGAGATTAAACTCGAAGAGACTCTTGAAGCTCAGATGTTTGCGAGTCTTGAAAAGATCTTCATTTCCGAACGCATGTATAAGGATCAGCAGATCGAGCATGCTCCCGATATGGAGAAGGCTCTCGCACGCCTTTCTCAACTCTTCGAACCCTTCAGGAATCTGTTCTTCCGCGAAATCACTCGCGACGACTATATGCGCCTGTGGGAAATCAAGATGGGTCGCATCCTCAAGTTTAATGCCGATAAGGCTGATGAGAAAATTGCCATTCTTGATACGCAGATTGCGGAGATACGCGACAATCTCGAGAATATCGTCGCTTTCACCATCAGATGGTTTCAGCATCTCAAAGATAAATATGGTTCCGCTTTCCCCCGCCACACCGTATTGCGAGGGTTTGACACTATCGTGGCCACAAAAGTGGCCGAGGCTAATCAGCGCCTTTATTATGATAAGGAAGGCGGGTTCATCGGTACTGCTCTCAAAGACGCGGAATTCAAGTTCACTTGTTCCGATATCGATGATGTTTTGGTCGTTTATCGGGATGGTACTTATAAGATATCCAAGGTTCAGGAGAAACTTTATGTCGGCAAGAAGGTGATCCATATCGGCCTCTTCAAGAAAAATGACAGGCGCACCATCTTCAATGTGATTTACCGTAACGGGAAATCCGGTATTTACTACAAGAAACGGTTTTTCATCACCGGCCTCACCCGCGATAAGGAATACAATATGACAAAAGGGGAGCCCGGAAGCCGTATCGAGTGGATGACGGTCAATCCTAACGGTGAGGCGGAAACCGTAAAGGTTACGCTCAAGGATGAGCCCGGTCCCGACGGACGCCGCCCCCGCAATCGCGAGGTGATGGTCGATTTCGCGGCACTCGACATAAAAGGAAAGGAGTCGCTGGGCAATCTCGTCACTAAATTTGCGATTCAATCCGCATCTCTCGATAAGAAGGGCACTTCTACTCTGGGAGGACGCGATGTGTGGTTCGACCGCGATGTGCTCCGGCTCAACTACGACGGAAGAGGCGATTATCTCGGTAGTTTCCTCGGCGAAGACCTGGTGCTTGTCATTACTAAAGACGGCGAATTCTACACCACGTCTTTTTCAGACGAAAACCATTACGACGACAATATCCTGCGTGTTGAGAAATTTATAAAGGGAAAAGTATGGACGCTTGCCCTCAATGATGCCGAACTCGGATTTCCCTATCTTAAGCGTTTTGAGTTCGAACCTTCGAAAAATCCGCAGCGATTTGTCGGCAACGGTCCCGAGTCTACTGTTATCCTGCTCACCGATACTCCATACCCCAGGCTTAAGGTTTCATTCGGCGGTAATGATGCTGTCCGGCCCGAAATTGAAATTGACGCCGAAGATTTTATAGGAGTCAAAGGTTATAAGGCAAAAGGAAAACGTATCACGACATTCCGGCTTGGTGAAATCGTCGAACTCGAACCCCTCCGTCAGCCGGAGCCTCCCGCAGAGTCTGAAGTGTCCGACTTATCCGATCAGTCCGATCCCTCCGATGAATCGGACCTCCCGTCAGGGCCCACGATAATTGAAAATTCCCTTTTCGACGATGTATAAACTGAATTATCTTCCGTTGCTGACCTGTCTCCTGCTGCTTGCCGCAATTTCCTATTCTTGCGTCGATGACTCGCATCTCAAAAATATCGGTGATCCGGTGGAAAATTTCGACGCCCTTTGGAAAATCATCGACGAGCATTATTGCTTTTTAGATGAGAAAGGTCTTGACTGGGATTCCGTATATGCGAAATACCGGCCGTTGGTGAAAGACGACACGCAATATTTTGAACTGTTCGGCATATGCGCCGCAATGCTCGACGAACTGAAAGACGGACATGTCAACCTCATATCCACTTTCAATACTTCTTACTATCGCAAATGGTGGACCGATTATCCTCAGGATTTCCGTCTGCGTACCATTCAGGAAGATTATCTGAAATTCAATTATCTCCAGACTTGCGGCATTTCTTATGCTATGCTTCCTGACACTGTCGGGTATATGTATTATCCGTCTTTTTCCTACGATATCGGTAATCTCAACCTGGATTATATCCTCGCGATCCTTTATCGCAGCAAGGGTCTCATCATCGATATCCGCGACAATGGCGGCGGCAACCTCACCAACATCAAGACACTCGTGAGCCGGCTTATCGATCATGAGGTGTCCGGTGGCACTATCCGCCACAAGACGGGACCGGGACATAATGATTTTTCAGCGCCATATGAGATAGTGTATCAACCGTGCGACACTGCGCGCCATATCGCATATCTCGGCCGTCCTGTTGCCGTGCTCACCAACCGCAGCTGTTTCAGTGCGGCCAATGATTTTGTATCGGTCATGAAATCGTTGCCCAATGTCAGCATAATAGGTGCTAAGACCGGAGGCGGGGGAGGACTCCCTTTCAATTCGGAACTCCCGATAGGGTGGGGTGTGCGTTTTTCCGCCTGTCCGATGACGTCGCCGGCCGGCGACATCACCGAATTTGGTATTGATCCTTCTCCCGGTTGCGAAGTTCACGCCCCCGATTCATTGCTGATAAAGGGGATCGATCCGATATTGGATTTTGCTGTTGAGCGCATCATTTGCAGCGTAGCAGCAGATCAAAGATAAATGATTATTGATGAGTATGGTAGGGACGCACGGCTCGTGCGTCCGATTTTGTTACGGCATAATACTCGGGGATTTCCGTGCTTCGGGGGGCGGACGCACGAGCCGTGCGTCCCTACCGTGCTATTGAAATAATTTATCATTGCT
>CAMWJD010000100.1 GCA_947174515.1 uncultured Porphyromonadaceae bacterium | reverse complement strand
TTTCAAGCTGCTTGAATTACATTATCGTTTAATTTCTGTGAGCTACTTATCTTTATAATAAATTAAGGCCTCATCTTTCATATGACGAGGCCTATTGCTTTATGGCAGTTTTTCCTATTTTACCCTGAGGATGTTTCCGGCAGAATGAGCTGCCGCAGAAGGTGCGTATTGTGACTGGACTGTCGCAATGCCGCAGCTGAATTCTCCTTCCTGGCTTACCGTGCAATCGTAACTGATCACGTGCTGTCCTTTTGGGAGCCAACCAAAGAATAGGTTGGTCTGAGAGTCGCGGACTTCTCGGTAGAAGCCTACTCCGTCGGAGGATGTGTAGCCTGAGAGCTGAACCGTAGGTTCAAGACAAGCGCTGCGTTCGTCGGTCACAGCTACATAGTCCATGTCGCGTCCGGCAGTTATGAAAAGCGTAACTCTTACTTTCATACCCTTTTCAAGTGCAATATCTTCTTTCGGAGTCAGTTCTCCATTTTCTCCTTGCACGAGAGCTACAATGCTCTTGCGTATGGAGAGATCAGGCACATCAGCAGGTACTACATCAAGAATTGGTGACTCGTACTGACTTATCACGGCACCCCAAGATGGCGATTTCCCGGATCCGGAAACCGACAAAGTTTTCTTTGAGGCATCTGCGGCATCAAGTGTCATAGTGAAAGCTCCGGTGAGTTTTGCAGTCTCAGGGATATCCAGTTTTTTACCTTTAAGGGAGAATTCCGGTTTATCAGAATCATTAGCGGAAGTCCAGTCTGTTCCAGAGGTGAGGATGGCGTTTACGGTCTCTACCGTGTAGGTGGTCTTGCCCCAGTCCTGATATTGCCTGCCAAGAACGAGCCATTGTCTCAGACTGTCTATTATTCTGTTGGTCGGTTGGATTTCAGCAAAAGCCTCAAGCACGAGGGTAGTGGTGCGGAGTGTAGACATTCCTCCCCAGCCTGAATTGAGATTATCAAACCACATTCCTTTTTCACTGCTTTCAATTGCATATTGACGCAGAGACTCCAGAATCTCATTGGCGGTCTTGTGATCTCCTGCTCTCCAAAGCACGATAGCTGCTTTAGCTTTCGTTCCGATACCCATGTCTTTCCATTCGGCGGCTATGTCTTTTCTTGCTTTTGCGGAGATAGAAGACATTTCTGAGCCTGTCACGCCGTATGGCAGATACGAAGCCGGAAAACTGCCGCGTACGAAGAGCCAGTCAAGCAGATAGCTGAGTGACTCACCTTTCTTATGGTATTTTCTGTAATCCTTCACTGTTTCCGAGTCGACATAGCGGATACCGGACTTAATCATCTTTTCCGAGTCTTTGAGATGCTTCCCGGCTCCGCATCTTATCATCATGGCGAAATGGCTGAGCATGTCGCTCGTGATGTAGGCTGACGACTCCATTCCGGGACACCAGCTCCAGCCTCCGTCTTTATATTGCAGTGAACGGATTTCGTCGAGAATATCTTCAATTGTTTTCTGAGCCTCGTTGTCTTCGAGAAGTGAGCCAAGCCGGCTCATGCGAAGTGTTTCCGATGCGGCATTATTCACCCATGGAGTGTTTGACAGCCGAGTGATCTTCATGTTGCCGTCTTTCTCAAGATTGCTCTTTATAGCTGCAAACCTGGAATTGCTGTCGGATAGTAATATTTCCAGACCTTTCTTCAGATTCTCATTCGATGATATCAGATTATATGCAATGACATTTCCAAAGAGGGCTTTTATCTTTGCCGTCACACTCTTTGATTCCGGTTTTACGATTTCAGGAAGAGCCGTGATGCAATACCACGCCTGATTATCACAGTATTGGAGCGTGACCTGGTCTGTATCCTTAAATTTTGGCAACTTGACTTCGAGACTTCCATTCCCGGGAGCCAGCCAGAAAGGAGTGGATTCCACTATAGGAGAAGATGCGGGAAGCACAGGAATAAAAGCCTGTTCTCCGTCGCGATGACTATCCGCTTCAGCGTAAGCGCGGAATCCTACGGAAGACACGCCAGACGGCACATTCCACCGCATAGAGATAATTCGGCTTCCTGAGATCTGAATGTTCTCAGGCATGAACTCCTTGCTCAAGATTGTATTGCCGGTAATGAGGTCGACCAATTCAAAGCGACATTTGGGGGCGCATGTGGATTCCGAATTGTTGAATACAGTTGCAGTCAGCTCTACTATATCGCTTGTCCTTACAAAACGAGGCGCATGTGCATTCACCATTATTGGTTTGGAAGATACAGCCTCAAGAGCTATCTTCGCAGTCTGCAAGGTCTTGTCATATCCCACTACCTGCAGGGCCCAGGTGGTATTGAAATTCGGTACTGTGAAGTCTATATCTATTATCCCTTGATTGTCAGAAACGAGATAAGGCATAAAGAAAGCTACAGGGAATTCAGTTTCGCGTAAATCCGCACTTTCGGAATTGTCTGCGCCTCCTGCATTTGCGGCTACTTCCACCGGAGATTCCATCAGAGCTTCCTCTTCAACTTCGACGCTATCTTCCATCTCCATGTCGGCGGATCCTGCAGTAGCCATGGCATTTGCCATCGGAGCCGCCAATTTCCTTGCTGTAAAGGATACTGAAGTGCCGCGTACTTTAACCTCATCCTTAATATCGCTCTTCATATATAGAGTCCCGTTGCCATCATAGTATGAAAACAGTCCCCAGCTCTCGCCATAATCGTTTATATCCGGATAAGTGATCCTGGGATAACGAAGATAGGTGACATTTTTTAATGAATTATGCATATGTCGGGAAGAATTGAAGTTCTCCCTTATGTTATAGAATGTTGCATGTCGATGCTGTTCCGGATAAAAGTTCCATTTGAATGGAGCTATTGCATTCAGAGCCGCATCTGTCATCACCGCCATAGCGGGAATATTTGCGACATTCTCGGAATTTCTGTAGAAGCGGAATGACCAATGTTCCTCATCTCCTGCCGAAATTTTATCTCTGAACGATTCGGAAGACAATCGGAGATAATCTTCCGAAGAAGCGGGAAGAATATTTATATATCCAGACTGTGTAGTGAGGTCAGAAATATAAGATAGATTCAGTCTGTAGCCTTGCGATGTATGCGGCGCTTTCACAGGGAGTGTTATATTATTATCCTCCACATGAAGCCATTGCATATCAAGGATCTCTCCATCGGCAGACAATACAGCGGGAATCCATCTGTCGGGTATGCCGCTTCCCACTGTGATATTGACAGTTGAAGAATCTTTGTCAGCGATGATTTTTGTTTCAGGAAGCCAAAGAGCGGTGCCTTGGGGAGCTATTCTGTCGGTCTTGCGCCAAAAAGTGACATCCATATTGTATTTCACAGCGGGATCTTCTGTCATCGATGTCTCGAGTGAGTAGTTTGCTGAAGGATAATCCTTTCCCGCCAGCGAGAGCACCGGAGACATGAAAGTTCCTTCAGCCACGATCTTCTCGGTAAGGCGATCGACGAGTTTATATGAGAGTTCTTTCCTTACGTTTCTTCCCATCATGTCTTTGACATTGAAGATGATGTCGGCGACACTATCGGATATTTCCCTTAAAATATTATCGGCCGCAGGCACAATATTGAATTCCTTACCGATAGCGAATCTTTCGGTCGGACCGTTCTGAGTCTCGCCCGTCGGGGAAGTGGCAGAGAGCATTACGGAGAATATACCGCGTTCAAACTGTGTCCCCTTAAGATTTGCGGTAGGTAGTTCTATTTCATATTTTCCTTCTGCGTCGGCAGTCACTGATGAGTCATAAGTTGCGACACTGCTGACATACCATCTCATCGGAGGATTATACGAAACACTATATCGGACTGTCGCATTAGCAACCGGCATTCCGGAATAGGTGAGAACCTGACCTTTCAGACGCACGACATCGCCGGGATTCACGTCTTCTTCAGAATGTTCAGATGTAATGAAGAAAGTTGGTGCCACATAGTCTGCTACCTGAATAGATGTGTTTCCGAGCCATTTTTTGTCATTGTCGTATGCTGTAATCTGCCATGCACCAAGAAGTCCGTGCTCCGGAATGGCAAATCCTACAGTCGTGCGTCCATAAATGTCTGTGGTCACGTTGCTTGTGGCCACGTCATTGCCATTGGCATCGCGCAATGATATGTCGTAAGACTTTCCTGTGTTGAGTTTCAGGTCAAAACCTTGAGAATTGTAAGCGACAATAACGGCTTTCACACTATCGCCCGGATGGTATATGCTTCTGTCTGCAAGAATCTGAATACGATTTCTGCTTACAGTATCAGGGCGAAAAGATGAATTGTGATACCACGAGTCGCTGCTCCATCTCGAACCATTATAATGGGCTTCGATGTCAAATCTTTCAGCGGTCACAGTCACGCTACCATCCTTATCGGTGGTCAGAGTCTGAAGAAGCTGCTTAGGATTTGAATAGTTTTTGCGTGTGAACACTTTCACTTGAGCCCCTTCTATAGGTCTGCCGTTTCCTCCGTCTACAACAAAAACACGAGTTGACGCGTCAGGTCCCTGAAGGGTCATCACGCTGATGTCGCTAACGGAAAATGGCTGTTGCCATGAATTATTAAGAATTGAAGGATATATACCTTTGCTATCGGCGGTGGCACTTGGAATCACAACATACCTGCCGACTGGAAGGGCGCCGATTTCAGCCTTAGCCTCAGCCGAAAAGGGGACTGCGCCTTTTACGCTCACCTTTGCAGTCTTTACCAATTTGCATCTTGCGGCGATATCCCGGATTTTTGGCATTCTTTCCGAATTGTCATAAGGAGCATAGTCATAGACAAGAATCCATGATTCATTGCAGTTGGAAAGTTTTACGTCCATGACGATGGATGAAGATGTGAGATATTGACCATTATAGATAATCTCCGCAAATGGCTGTGTCATGTCATTCACTATGTTTTTAAGTGAGTTGACAAAAAATCCTTTTGGAAATTGATCTATCGACCTGCTTAACATTCCGATATATTCGGATTTAGAAAGTCTATTGTCAGTCGCAGACTTTTCTATTTCATCCACTGCCACATATTCGCGAAGATTTGAGAGAATAAGCTGTTCACCCTCAGTATCCTTCAATTCATCAAGTGCCGCCATGAGATGCTTCTGTCTCAGACTGTATGGGATAGTTCGTGATTTGGCTACAAGGGCTTTGGCAAGCATCAGATGTTGCTTGCGTGAAGATGTCGATTCAATGAGCAGATCGATAGCTTTGTCACGCAACTCTCGGCATTTCTGAGCCGGAGTCACAGCCTCTTCTTTTGAAGAGAAAAAGGGTATCACGTCTTTGGTGCCGTCTGAAAAAGTTTCAAGTAAGGAGTAACTTTTTTGATAAAGAAACTCTGCCTCAGTCATCCCAAATGAATATGCGTCTGAAGTGTCTTTAAGAAATTTATTCCAATCCGAAAGGGGCAAGGAGGAATGAGGCATATTGTCAAGAATCTCCTTACATATGCTGAGTACTTTGGTTGCGAATATATCCCGGCTCCAGTCGTAAGGACTTGAAGGAACGGAATCAATAGGAATTTTTCTCTGATCGGCCTTCCATCTCATGGAATTATAGATGGAAGTGTATATATCAGCTTCTATAATCAGGAAAACCGGTTTCCATTGTTCCGGAGCGATCGTAGCCAGGCTGTCAAGTTTTGCAATTCCGGAGTTGACATTTCCGTGGCTAACCAAATTGTTTGCAGTCACAGATTGAATAGTCGCCTCAACAGCAGCAGGCCAATCTCCATTGGTAAGTGATGTCCGAAGCTTGATTTCCGCGTTTTTTTCAACTGTCTGTGGATATGCGAAGTCTGGAACGGTCATTGCTTTTGCCGTAGCTTTTTTTGCGGCCGTGGCTGAAAAGAGTGTCATGCTAAAAATCACAACAGTTGCCAATGAGGCAACTGTACGTAATGAAAATAGATGTTTTGTCATAAGTCTTGAATATGAATGACTGTAGTTTTTCAAAGATCTCTATGTCTCTGCTTCTCGCCGTTATGTTTACGGTCATGATGCTTCTTTCGCATTTCCTTCATTTTCTCCATAAACTTTTCTTCAGCCTGGTGCATGTTGTATATTTGCTTAGCTGAAAGGAATGTTTCAAGCTTTTCATCAAATTTCTTAGTGATTTCATTATGCTTTTCGCGAGATTTCTGCTGAAGCTCGGAGAGTTTCTTGTAGTCTGCTTCCGATGCGTTTTTGTTGTTTTTAATCTCTCTTTCCAATTTCCAGACGTCGGCACCGGATTGCCGGCACTCTTTTTCATATTCCTTATATAGAGGTGTGAACTCTGTCTTTTGTTTCTCTGAAAGTTCCATCTCTTTAGAAAGGAAATCTATTTTGAACTGTTGCAGTTCCTCCCTCATCTTGGCTCTGTCTTTATCTTGAGCAAAAGTGGCGGGAATGGAGAGAATCATGAGTAAGAATAGTAAAAAATACTTTTTCATATCCGGTTAATTTTCTGAATCAAAGTCGGTTTTAAAGTCCTCAAATGACGAGTATTGGGAGCAGAGTTCATCTTCAAGAATAAACATATCGTTGTTGTCAGAAGGTGCGAACCACTCGGTATGATCAGAGTCAGCCATAGCGAGAGCAATGGATTCTGGTGGGTTGTCAAGGCTGAGATCGGTTGTGGTCATCATATGAAACATCTTCATCATGCACCATATTCCGGCAAACATCGCAGCCATATATAAATATGGTTGGATCTTGCGCCACATGGATAGTTTTTCCGGCTTTTGCTCATTATATTCCGGAAGATTTTCCATAATTTTGCTCCTGACACTGTCGAAATAATTGTCAGGGACGGTATATCCTGTCTTGCCTCCGACCTTTTCGAGTATGTTGTGCTCAGTTTTCATGTTAGTATATGTAGTTGTAAAGATTTGCTATTCAGTATAATATTTCAGTTGAAATTTTTAATTTTATCTCTTTGTTATATCTGACTGTTATTTGAGCATAAGGTTTAATGTTAAAAATAAAAAAATGATGTTGTGTGTTTAGAAAATTTGTATTAACTTTGTTTCCAAATGGCAAAAACAGCGTTCCCAATAGATGAGAAGAAGCTTATAGAGCAACTTCATGATCCGAAAACGGCTTCCTCCGCTTTCGACAATCTTATGCGCATTTATGGAGAACCTGTCTATTGGCAGATCCGTAAGTTAGTGGTGCGCCACGATGATGCCGATGATATACTTCAGAATGTCTTTTTGAAAGCGTGGAATAATCTTCAGAATTTCCGGGGAGATGCTAAGATTTCTACCTGGCTTTTTAAGATTGCCATAAATGAATCTATAAATTTCCTGAATAAAGAAAAGACCCGCAATCAATATAATGCGGAAGAAGGGGATGACTCTTATCTATTCAACAATATCCAGGCCGACGAATATTTTGATGGTGATGAATTGCAAGCTGAATTATTGAAGGTCGTAGCTCAATTGCCTGAGAAGCAAAGACTCGTATTCAATATGCGTTATTTCGATGATATGAAGTATGAGGAAATCTCAGAAATCCTTGGCACTTCTGTAGGAGCTCTCAAAGCCAGCTATCATCATGCCGTCAAGAAAATAGAGGAGATATTTTCCGAAAATTGAATGTGTTGCCACATTTACTTAATGGCAATAACTTCGTCAGTAGATGAACCCGAAAAGCCAGAGGGGGATCTTATTTTCAAATCCGAATTCTATTTCATCAGCCACAACAAAACTGTCTGGAATGTTGCGTATTTGGGCGAATCCCTTTCCTTTGCCTCCTATCTCAAAGATATAGCGACCATCTACCATGAAGTCTCCGTCTTTTGCAAAACCTACCTTATGTCCGACGCTGAGCAGGGACGCGAAGGTGCTTTCTCTTGATGCCCCTATCTTGGGATTCTCCAAAGCGTGCATGAGTGATGAATTGTTGAGGAGTATTTTCTGTGGTTTGGCAAGACTGTTGGGACTCGGTGCGCTTGCGTACAATTGCCTGATTAGTCCGGCACGGTCAAGGAGATCTAAAATCTTGAGCAGTTGATTTCTATTAGTACCCATAAGTCCCGCCAATGAGCTTACATTAGGTATGTAGGGCAGTGATGCAGCAATTATTGAAAGAAGACGTTTGGCTTTCAGCAGAGTCTCATATTCAATTTTCTTCTCGACCGCCGGAATATCGGATTCTATCACAGTGGTCACGATCTGCTGAAGACGGTTGTGATAGTCGTTAATGCGCATATGCCTGTAGAATGGGTAATACCCCTTGTTCATATACGATTTGAAAAGCGAAAGAATATCTATCCCTGCGGATAGGGAGGGAGCGAGGGTTTCGTGGGAATATAGAATGTCGGATAGCGACAGAGACTTCCCGGCATCGATTCCTTCAAAAAGCAGGAACTCCCGGAATGAAAGGCCTGGAAGAAAGTAGAGGGATGCGCGTCGTGACAGATCTCCTATGGAGTGGTCTATTTCAAGAAGCGACGAGCTCGTGAACACTACTTTTAATTCTGGATAGGAATCGTAGATATTTTTTATCTGACGTTCCCATCCCGGGAGTTTGTGAACTTCATCGAGATACAGATGTTCAACTCCTTTTGCAACCATATGCTCGGCGAAATCAATCAGTGAGTGATCAGCAAACCAGAGGTTGTCAAGAGAGGCATAAAAAGATTTATCACCAGAAGGGTCTGTCTCTTTGATGCGCTGCATCATCATGGTTGTCTTTCCTACTCCGCGCTGACCTTCAATTCCAATTAGGGGTTGTGTCCAGTCTATTTCAGAGAAGAGACATCTGTGGATTTTTGTATCAGTCTCTTTTAGGATTTTTCTATATCTAAAGTTTAGTACTTCCATATTAAACAAAATTTATCATATTCTTTCCTGCAAATATATACTGCAAAGTTAACAAAAATATTTTGAATTACAAATTATTTTATATGAATAATAGACCTTGCAAGGTGCAAAATATATAATTTTACCTTACAAGGTATAAAATGTATTAATTTACTTTATAGGGTATAAATTTGATTATTTTACCTTACAAGGTATAAAATGTATTAATTTACTTTATAGGGTACAAATTTGATTATTTT